>NZ_JBHSPC010000028.1:0-43248 GCF_042656345.1 Streptomyces incanus | reverse complement strand
CCGGGACATCCCGGGCCGCCGTCCGTTTCCATGCGCGTACTGCTGTGAACCTCTGGTACGGGAACCTCTAGTAGCCGAAGAAGTGACGGGCCGGGTCTCTGACCTGCGGTCGTGCATTCGGTCAACGCTGCGACCTGCGACTTAGCCGTCGGTGGTTGTCAGCGTTGGTCGTCGTTGAGCACCCCCGCACGGCCCAGAGACGGCCCGAGCGGGGGTGCACTCGGCCGTCCACGACCGGCACCTCCCCCAGACTAGTTTTGCCGCCTGCTTCAAGGGCACACGGCCAGTGAGACTCCGCGGAGGTACTGAGATGAGTGCCGGAGAACGGGCCAAGGCGAAGGCCGAACAGGTGGTCGGAAAGACTGTGCGGAAGGCGGCCCACGCTGTGCACAAAGGAACCCTCGAAGCAAAAGGCGCCGCTCTCGAAGCACGGGGCATGATGCGCGGCGCGAAAGAACGGTCCAAAGGCTCCCTCAAGCACTGACAGGTCGCTGCTGTACCGCACAGAGGGCCTGACCACGGTGGTCAGGCCCTCGGCGTGTGTCCGGTCCGATTGCCTACAAGCGTGGTGGGAGTTCCTCGGCCTGGTCGGCTGGGCGGACGGCCATGGCGACAGCGCGGCCGGCGTGCTGGCATACGGCGGATCGCGCCCTTCGCTACCTAGACCCGTACTTCGCGGGTCCCTCGATCGTGAAGATCAAGTGATCGGGATCGGTCCACGGGCGGTCGGCCCGGCGGCGTGATTGTCATCGGGCAACCGATCGCGGCGGGAACCGGTCGGTGATCATGCGCTGAGCCTTCACTAACGGGTGACCCGCGAAGTGCGGGCCTAGATGTCGCCGCGCACCGCTTTAGGAGCGAGGTGGGGCGGTCCCGGGCCTGACCTGGGGCTCCTTGCCCTGGGCGGGGTCCGGCGGCATGTGCCCTTGCGCACCCTGATCCCCCGTGGGACCCCGCCCGTTCTGGCACGGATGTGGCACGGCCGCTCTTCGTCCCGAAGCACCTTGGGCGGGCGCTTGATCTCGGGTTGGCGTGCTCCTCACCTGCGGCGACGGTCCACAGGTGTGCGTGGACGTCCGCCGCTGTTCGTCGGCGTTGTCACGCACTTGGGCACTCACTGTTGCTGCCCGTCGTCTTCCGCTCAATCGGGCATACGGTGGATGCGACGGAGTCGCCAGGCGCGGATCTCGCTGTAGAGCACGCATGCCGCAAGCGTGAAGAGCAGTAACTCTATGGTCGCTGACCACGGTTCGGACATCCACCGGTGACCTATGACCGCCCACCCGGCGGAGACCAGCACGGCGAGGAGGTACCCGCGCAGACGCACACGCAGCCGACGCACATCGGGCCGTGGTTCAACTGCCATGATGGCCCTGTGTCATCGCAGGGTGATGCCTGGCCACAAGCATATGCTCCTCCTCACCTTCGTGCGGTAAGTCAATGCTGATACGGGTTCTCGCTGTTGGATCTTGCATCGGTGGCGAGCGTCGTACACCGGTCGTCGAGTTCGGTGCCCCGAGGTCGTCTTGTTAATTTGCCGGCTGGCCTCATCCTTATCAGGTCGATTACCGGGGTCCGTCAACGTCGGCCAACGGGCCTTACGCCGCGGTCGATCGTCCACTAAGGTCCGGCGCCACCCGCTGCTGTTCGCGCTTGTTGGTGTCAGCTACTGGTGTCAGCCACCGCACGCGGTCTTGACAAGTGCGGCTCTTCTCTCCGGCCTGAACCACCAGTTCGGAAGGCCCGTACGCGGGTCGCGCCTGCGCTGCCCGGACGCTACCTGGGTATCAAGGACCGGTCGTTGGCAGGAGTTGGACCACACCGACCGAAGGGGACCCGCTGGTCTTGTAGAACGCGCGGACTCTCCATCGTCCTGCGGGCACGGGCACCGGGGCTTCGTCCGGCTGTCCCTTGCCATCCGGGTAGGGCACGCCAAGGTCTTCGCCGGCCTCGACTGAGTCCATCAGAACTGCCGGGCCGTCGGTCTCCCAGACCCCACAGTCCTCCCATGGCGTGGCCTCATCGCTCAGGACGGCACCGGCTGCGGCGACCAGCTCGGCTTCGGAGGTGGCGCCGAGCCACCGCACGAAGACCCTTTGTTCGGGTAGGTAGCAGGTCGTGGCTGGTTCGTCTCCCAGCACCAGCGCGGACGTGCTCTCGGCGTCACCCAGGCTGATCACTTCGGCGGACCCCTCGACGGCGCAGGCCCGGTCGTAATCGTCCGGCTGGTCGGTGCCACCGACGATGATGCCGTCCTCGGTGCAACCGCTCCACTGGTGCAGCACGGACACAGGAACGACGATCAGCGGGCCGCCCATGGACTCCACCCATGTCAGGTCGAGCCTGTCGCGATTGGTGTTGTCGCTGTCACTCATGCACGCAGTCTGCCTTCATCCTGTGACAGGGCGAGACGCCTGACAGCTGGGCTGACCTCAACCCAGCACTCTCCCCAGCTCCCATCCCGTCCGCCGTCGACCCACACACCGTGGAGCGGGCGTGGTTCAGGGGCGTCCAGGTGGAGCGCGCCACTGTACGAAACGACCTTGACGCCCCTGGGCCGCGTCTGCTCGGCTCTGCCTGGGTCGACGGTGGACGGGATGGGAGCACCCCGCGCACGCCCCTACGGGCTCGCAGTCGGCGACGGTGCCCCCTCCATCCCGGTGCCGGCCGATCCCCCGCCGGAGGCATCGTCTTTGACCGTGGGCCGCTCTGTGCGGTGATCGACTCATGGCCTCCGGCCCTGTCCACCTGTGGGCGCGCGTCGGCGCAGCGTGGGCGGAGCGGGCCGAAGGCAGGAGCGGCGCCCGGAGCGGAGCCGGGAAGCGCGCCCGGCGGAGCGGAGCGCAGCCGGGGCTTGATCGGAGCCGCTTCAACGATCGCGTCTGGCGGCCAGCCCTTCGGACTGCGGGCGTGGAGATCGGGCGGGACAACGGCATGCACGCGCTGAGGCATTTTTACGCCTCGGTGCTCCTGGACGCGGGGGAGAGCATCAAGGCTCTCAGCGAGTACCTGGGCCACCATGACCCCGGCTTCACGCTGCGCACGTACACGCACCTGATGCCGTCCAGCGAGGCCCGGACCCGGGCCGCCGTTGACAGCGTCTTCCAGGACGATCCCTCTACGGAAGACGGCCCGGAGACGGCCCAGGGCCCGGCCTAGGTCTGTGACCTGCGGTTATCTCAGTAGCCGAAGTTCTGGGTCCACCACGGGCCGCCGGAGCCGAAGTGCACGCCCACGCCCAGGGTCTTGAAGTCGCAGTTCAGGATATTCGCCTTGTGGCCGGGGCTGTCCATCCAGGCCTCCATCACGGCCGCGGCGGTGGCCTGGCCGCGGGCGATGTTCTCCCCGCCGAGGTCGGATATCCCGGCCGCCGACGCCCGGTCCCATGGCGTGTCGCCGTCGGGGTCGGTGTGGTCGAAGAAGTCGCGGTCGGCCATGTCCCTGCTGAACGCCGTGGCCAGACCGGTCAGCGAGCTGTTCGCGGCCACCGGGCTGCAGCCCACCTTGGCCCGCTCCTGGTTGACCAGTTGGAGCACCTGGGCTCCGGCGACGGCCTCCTCGGACACGGCCACCGGGCTGCTGGGCGTCTCCTTCTCCGGTTGCGGGGCGGTCCTGCGCTCCGGAGCCGTCGTCTTCTCCGAGACCTCCTCGCTCGGTGTCGCCGACGGCTTCTCCTCCGCCGTTTCGGCCTCCGCGGGTGCCTTCTTCTCCGGCGTCTTCGTCGCCTTCTTCTCGGACGAGTCCGAGGGTGAGGGCTTGGGGGAGGCAGCGCGTTCGGCGTCGCGGCTCGCGGGGTTGCCGGCGTCGCGGCTCGGGCTCTCGAGGCTGCCCGAGGTGCCGCCGAACTCGCCGGGTATGTTGGTCGGGGTGCCCGCGGCCTCGACGCTGTCGCCGGGGGCACTGCCGCCGCCCAGCTTGTAGTTCTCGAGACCGGGCACCGCGCCCGTGGCCACCGCGACCGTGCCGAGGGCCACCGCGGCGGACACCCCGAGCAGGCCGGTGCGGACCGGGGTCGCGGCCTTCTTCTTCCGGCGTCGTCCGCCCGCGTGCCGGTCGCTCTCGCCGGGCGTGAAGCCGTTGTCCGGGGAACCGCCCTGCGGGAAGTCCTCGCGCCGGAGGCCGTCACTCGCGAACACGGCCGTGTCGGCGGTCCCGGAGCGGCCCGGGCCCGCGTCGAAGCCGCCGCCCTGGTGGCCGTCCCCCTGGTAACCGTCCCCCTGGTGACCGTTCTCCGGGTGGGCGCCTCCGGAGAAGCCGCCCTGCGTGAAGTTCCCCGCGTAGCCATCCCCGGGAGCGCTCTCCGTCGCGAAGAGGTAGGCCTCGCTCCGCAGGGACGTCTCGGCGTACGCCTCCGGGTTCAGATAGGGGGCGATGCCCATCGTCGGAGCGTCTTCGGCGTGAGCACCCAGCGGGCCGCGGCCTCCGTCGTACAGGTCGTCGTGCTGAGTGACCCCCGTGGCGGCGCGGCCCGTGGCGGCGCGGCCGGCGGCGGAGCGTCGGTGGCGTCCCATGTCTGGCCTTCCTCGTTCTTGCGGTCGGTCGACTCGTCCTCGCGTTCAACACGAAACTCACACCATCGAGTGAGTTTCATATGAGATTCATTCGATCGGGACGGTACCGCATGCCGCCAGGGAAGGGAGTGCCCCAAGTGACATTGTCCGGTTAGGTTGCAGTCATGAGCGAGGATGTGCGACTGGTTGCCTGGGTGCGAGGACGCGTCCAAGGTGTGGGTTTCCGCTGGTTCACGCGGGCCAAGGCGCTGGAGATCGGCGGCCTGAGTGGCTTTGCTCTCAATTTGGCGGACGGACGCGTCCAGGTGGTCGCGGAGGGTTCCCGCGCGCGCTGCGACGGACTGCTCGACTGGCTCCAGGACGGCGACACGCCCGGACGCGTGGACGGCGTCACCGAGATCTGGGACACACCCCGCGGCGGATACGACGGCTTCGTCATCCGCTGAGCCCGCCGCCCCCGGAGGGCCTCCGGGATGCCGGGTGGCCGGCGCTCCGAAGCGGAAAAGTCCTGGTGATTGCCAAGACCCGCGAGGTCGTGGGAGGCTCCCCCGCACCGACGGCCGTCACGCCGGGAGCACCCGCGGGAATCGCGGCGCAGCCGCCCGGCGGCCGCGTACACCGGGTCGTCGGCCGATACGGCGTGTGATCGTGTTGACCGTCAAACTTTTTGGTGAGACGCTGAAAGTCCCCGCGCACCTTAGCTGTTTGGCATGGCTGAGCGGCAGTACAACTCCAGGTCTGCCAAGCATCGCGGGTGCTCATCCCTCACGACCCACACCGCACAGGTCGGTCACGCATTGTGGAGGACCATCCATCATGGCAAAGGCGCTTCTCGGTTACGTCGGCGGCTCCGACCCGCGACTCCTCGCCGAGATGCGACGGCTCCAGCAGCGCGTCCAAGACCTGGAATCCGAACTCGTACGGATCCAGGCGGAGAACGACGAGCTTGCGGCTGCCGCTTCTCACGACAGGATCATGGAGAGCGTTGACGCACACCAGGCGGAGCCCGCGCTGACCTGATCACTGCACCGCTCCACCACGGCACAGCTCCACCACGGCGCAGCAGTGGTCGGTCCGCCCGTCACCACCGCCACGTTGTCAGAAGTGCAAGGGACGCCCCGGCGTCCCTTCTTTCCTTCCTCCGCGCCCCCGCGCCGCCCGGATCCCCAAATTCCTTGCTCCGCGCATCCTTTCAGCGTCTTTAACGTGTGGTCTGCCCTGCGCGTTCATCCGCGAAACCGACGGTTCATGGAATGGGACATCCCGGACGGGTAAAGTCCGGCGGCGTGCATCTCAAGGCCCTGACCCTCCGCGGCTTCAAGTCGTTCGCGTCGGCGACCACGCTCCGGTTCGAACCGGGGATCACGTGCGTCGTCGGTCCGAACGGCTCGGGCAAGTCCAATGTCGTGGACGCGCTCAGCTGGGTCATGGGCGAGCAGGGCGCCAAGTCACTGCGCGGTGGCAAGATGGAGGACGTCATCTTCGCCGGCACCACCGGCCGCCCGCCGCTCGGCCGGGCCGAGGTGTCCCTGACCATCGACAACGCCGACGGGGTCCTGCCCATCGAGTACGCCGAGGTCACCATCACGCGGATCATGTTCCGCAACGGCGGCAGCGAGTACCAGATCAACGGCGACACCTGCCGCCTCCTCGACATCCAGGAACTGCTCTCCGACTCCGGCATCGGCCGTGAAATGCACGTCATCGTCGGCCAGGGCCAGCTGGACTCCGTCCTGCACGCCGACCCGATGGGCCGCCGCGCCTTCATCGAGGAGGCCGCGGGCGTCCTCAAGCACCGCAAGCGCAAGGAGAAGGCGCTGCGCAAGCTGGACGCGATGCAGGCCAACCTCGCGCGCGTGCAGGACCTCACCGACGAACTGCGGCGCCAGCTCAAGCCCCTCGGCCGCCAGGCGGCGGTCGCCCGGAGGGCCGCCGTCATCCAGGCCGACCTGCGCGACGTCCGCCTGCGCCTCCTCGCCGACGACCTCGTGCGCCTGCGCGAGGCCCTCACGGCGGAGATCGCCGACGAGGCCGCCCTCAAGGAGCGCAAGGACACCGCCGAGCGGGAACTGCGCAAGGCCCTCCAGCGCGAGGCGGTCCTCGAGGACGAGGTCCGCCGCCTCACCCCGCGTCTGCGGAACGCCCAGCAGACCTGGTACGAGCTGTCCCAGCTCGCCGAGCGGGTCCGCGGCACCATTTCGCTCGCCGACGCGCGCGTGAAGAGCGTCACCTCCGCACCCCCCGAGGAGCGCCGCGGACGCGACCCCGAGGACCTGGAGCGCGAGGCCGCCCGCGTCCGCGAACAGGAGGCCGAGCTGGAGGCCGCCCTCGAGGCCGCCGAACGTGCCCTGGAGGACACGGTCGCCCACCGCGCCGAGCTGGAACGCGAACTCGCCCAGGAAGAAAGGCGCTTGAAGGACGCCGCGCGTGCCATCGCCGACCGGCGGGAGGAACTCGCCCGCCTCACCGGTAAGGTCGGCGCCGCCCGCTCGCGCGCCGCGGCGGCCCAGGCCGAGATCGAGCGCCTGGCGGCCGCCCGCGACGAGGCCCGGGAACGGGCCGCCGCCACCCAGGAGGAGTACGAGACCCTGCGGGCCGAGGTCGACGGCCTCGACGTCGGCGACGCGGAACTCGCCGGACAGCACGACGGGGCCAGGCAGCGGCTCACGGAGGCCGAGGCCGCCCTCACCGCCGCCCGCGAGGCGGCCACCGCCGCCGAACGCGAACGCGCGGCGACCCGGGCCCGTCACGAGGCCCTCGCCCTGGGCCTGCGCCGCAAGGACGGCACCGGCGCGCTGCTCGCGGCCCAGGACCGGCTCACCGGACTGCTCGGCCCCGCCGCCGAACTGCTCACCGTCACCCCCGGCCACGAGGCCGCCCTCGCCGCCGCCTTCGGGGCCGCCGCCGACGCCCTCGCCGTGACCAGCCCCTCCGCCGCCGCCGAGGCGATCCGCCTGCTGCGCAAACAGGACGCGGGCCGGGCCGCCCTGCTCCTCGCCACCGCCCCGGACCCCTCGCATGCCGGGGTGCACGACGGCCCGCACGAGCAGCGAGCCGACGGTTCGTACGGGCCGCACGGGGCACACGAGCCGCTCACCGACGTACCCGACGGCCCGCAGTACGCCGCCGATCTGGTGCGCGGGCCCGCCGAGCTGCTGCCCGCCGTGCGCCGGCTGCTGCGCGGGATCGTCGTCGTCGGCACCCTGGAGGACGCCGAGGAGTTGCTGTACGCGCGGCCCGAGCTGACCGCCGTGACCGCCGAGGGCGACCTGCTGGGCGCGCACTTCGCGCACGGCGGCTCGGCGGGTGCCCCGAGCCTGCTGGAGGTGCAGGCCTCCGTGGACGAGGCCGCCGCCGAGCTGGAGGAGCTTGCCGTGCGATGCGAGGAGCTGACCCGGGCACAGCACACGGCGACCGAGGACCGAGGCCGGTGCGCCGCCCTCGTCGAGGAACTGGGGGAGCGGCGCCGGGTGGCCGACCGGGAGAAGTCCTCCGTCGCCCAGCAGCTCGGCCGGCTCGCCGGGCAGGCCCGCGGGGCCGCCGGGGAGGCCGAGCGGTCCGCCGCCGCCGCGGCCCGGTCGCAGGAAGCCCTCGACAGGGCGCTCGGCGACGTGGAGGAACTCGCCGAACGGCTCGCCGTCGCCGAGGAACTGCCGTTCGACGAGGAGCCCGACACCTCCGTGCGCGACCGGCTCGCCGCCGACGGGGCCAACGCCCGACAGACCGAGATGGAGGCCCGCCTCCAGGTGCGGACGCACGAGGAGCGCGTCAAAGGGCTCGCCGGGCGGGCCGACTCCCTGGACCGGGCCGCCCGCACGGAACGCGAGGCACGCGCGCGTGCCGAGCAGCGGCGGGCCCGGCTGCGGCACGAGGCGGCCGTCGCCGCGGCCGTCGCCGCCGGCGCCCGGCAACTGCTCGCACACGTCGAGGTGTCCCTCGCACGTGCCGACGAGGAGCGCACCGCCGCCGAGGCCGCGAAGGCCCACCGCGAGCAGGAACTCGCCCGCGCGCGGACCGAGGGACGCGATCTCAAGGCGGAACTCGACAAGTTGACGGATTCAGTTCACCGGGGCGAGGTACTCGGCGCCGAGAAGCGGCTGCGGATGGAGCAGCTGGAGGCCAAGGCGCTGGAGGAACTGGGTGTCGAACCGGGGGGACTGGTGGCGGAGTACGGCCCGCACCGGCTGGTGCCGCCCTCGCCTTCCGCCGAGGGCGAGCAGCCGCAGGACGCCGAGTCCGACAGCGGCTCCGCCGCGGGGCCGCACCCGCGCAACAGGCCCCGCCCCTTCGTGCGGGCCGAGCAGGAGAAGCGCCTGAAGACCGCCGAGCGCGCGTACCACCAGCTCGGCAAGGTGAACCCGCTCGCCCTGGAGGAGTTCGCCGCGCTGGAGGAACGCCACCAGTTCCTCGGCGAGCAGCTGGAGGACCTGAAGAAGACCCGCGCGGATCTGCTCCAGGTCGTCAAGGAGGTCGACGAGCGCGTCGAACAGGTCTTCAGCGAGGCCTACTGGGACACGGCCAGGGAGTTCGAGGGAGTCTTCTCCCGGCTGTTCCCCGGCGGCGAGGGACGGCTGGTGCTGACCGACCCCGACAACATGCTCACCACGGGCGTGGACGTCGAGGCGCGTCCGCCGGGCAAGAAGGTCAAGCGGCTGTCGCTGCTCTCGGGCGGCGAGCGGTCGCTGACCGCCGTGGCGCTGCTGGTGTCGATCTTCAAGGCGCGGCCGAGTCCGTTCTACGTCATGGACGAGGTCGAGGCCGCTCTCGACGACACCAACCTCCAGCGGCTCATCCGGCTCATGCAGGAACTGCAGGAGGCCTCGCAGCTGATCGTGATCACGCACCAGAAGCGCACCATGGAGGTCGCCGACGCGCTCTACGGCGTCTCCATGCAGGGCGACGGTGTCTCCAAGGTCATCAGCCAGCGCCTCCGCCAGGCGACTTGACGAGCCCTGGTCACCTTCAGCTTTGACTTCATGTCATGAATCCAAGCTCGCATGATTTTGGGGACACCCCGCAGATCCGTGACCATTTCGCGATCCACCCCCTCTTTTGACTTCAAAACTTGAAGACATAGTCTCAATGGCATTGTCTTTACCTTCAGGTACCTTCAGGTGGACCTGGAAGGGCTGATCCCCCACCCGGCGACGGTGCCGGTGGCCCGAGGAGTTACACGTGACCAGCTCAGCGCAGGCACAGAAGTCAGGAGCCGGTACGGCTCACCCCGAGCATCTCGGGCGCGTCGTCTTCATCGCGGCGTCGGCCGCCATGGGCGGTTTCCTCTTCGGCTACGACAGTTCCGTGATCAACGGCGCCGTCGAGGCCATCCGCGACCGCTACGACATCGGTTCGGCCGCTCTCGCACAGGTCATCGCGATCGCGCTGATCGGCTGTGCCATCGGTGCCGCCACCGCCGGCCGCGTGGCCGACCGCATCGGCCGCATCCGGTGCATGCGGATCGCCGCGGTCCTGTTCACCGTCAGCGCCATCGGCTCCGCCGTCCCCTTCTCCCTCTACGACCTCGCCTTCTGGAGGGTCGTCGGCGGCATAGCCATCGGTATGGCCTCCGTCATCGGGCCGGCCTACATCGCCGAGGTCGCCCCGCCCGCCTACCGCGGCCGGCTCGGCTCCTTCCAGCAGGCCGCGATCGTCCTCGGCATCGCCGTGTCGCAGCTGGCCAACTGGGGCATCCTGAACGCCGCCGGCGGTGACCAGCGCGGCGAACTGCTGGGCCTGGAGGCCTGGCAGGTCATGCTCGGGGTCATGGTCGTCCCCGCCGTGCTCTACGGACTGCTCTCCTTCACCATCCCCGAGTCCCCGCGCTACCTGATCTCCGTCGGCAAGCACGAGCACGCCCGGAAGATCCTCGGTGAGGTCGAGGGCAAGGACATCGACCTGGACGCCCGCGTCACCGAGATCGAGTCGGCGATGCACAGCGAGGAGAAGTCCCGCTTCAAGGACCTGCTCGGCGGCAGCTTCTTCTTCAAGCCGATCGTCTGGGTCGGTATCGGCCTGTCGGTCTTCCAGCAGTTCGTCGGCATCAACGTCGCGTTCTACTACTCCGCGACGCTGTGGCAGTCGGTCGGCGTCGACCCGACGGACTCGTTCCTCTACTCCTTCACCACGTCGATCATCAACATCGTCGGCACCGTGATCGCGATGCTCTTCGTCGACCGCATCGGCCGCAGGCCGCTCGCGATCATCGGTTCCGTCGGTATGGTGGTCGGCCTCGCGCTGGAGGCCTGGGCGTTCTCCTTCGACCTCGTCGACGGCAAACTCCCCGCCACCCAGGGCTGGGTCGCGCTGGTGGCCGCCCACATGTTCGTCCTCTTCTTCGCCCTGTCGTGGGGTGTGGTCGTCTGGGTCATGCTCGGCGAGATGTTCCCCAACCGGATCCGCGCCGCCGCCCTGGGCGTGGCCGCCGCCGCGCAGTGGATCGCCAACTGGATGATCACCGCGAGCTTCCCGTCGCTGGCCGACTGGAACCTGTCGGTGACCTACGTGATCTACACCGTGTTCGCCGCGCTCTCCATCCCGTTCGTCCTGAAATTCGTCAAGGAGACGAAGGGCAAGGCCCTGGAGGAAATGGGCTGACCGCGGCCGCAAGGCCGGTGCCGACGGGCCCCCTCAGGGCCGGCCCGTCCCATGAACCGAGGAGAAGGGTTCAAGTCCCCGCTGCCCCTCTCCTCGTACCCCCGCCGCCCCGCTCCGGACCCGTCCGGGCCGGGGCGGCGGTGTGCCGTCCACACACCGCCTGCACACCGCCTGCACTCCCGGGCCGGACGGGTCCGGAGCGGGGCGGCCCCGTCCGCCTGCCGGGGCAGCACCTGTTCCGCGAACAGACGCGGACTGCGCCATCCTCCGCCCACCGGCATCCCGCCGACCGGCGGATGCGGCACATACGTGTCGTGCCCCAGCTCCGCACCCTCCTCGGGCGTGAGGATCCGGTACACGCCCTCCGCGTGCAGCTCCTCCACGGCATGGCCGCCGACCGCGCCGCCGAGCGGATCCCGGCCGGCCGGCAGGGCGCGTAGGTGCGCGCCTCGTGCAGGAAGTGCCGCCCGTGGAGTGCCCACGCGCGGTCCGGGTCTTCGGTCACGTGCAGTAGCGGGGCCTGTGGGGCCGGCATCCTCGTCCAGCCCTTGGTGCCGTACTCGGTGAGTTGTTCCTTGTGGTACGCCTCCTCGTGGTACGCCTCCGGCTCCGGCAGACGCGCGCCGGGGCGGAACGGCGGTCCGAGTCGGGTGGCCCGCCGACCGGCAGCGGCGGATGCGGATCGATGTACGGGCGCGGGGTGAGCCGTACCGTGCGGCCGCGGTGGGTGGACTCCTCACCGGTCCACGCCCTCAGCAGCGTCTCCGGCAGCTCGTCCCGGAGCGCGCCGCGCCGCGCGAAGCCCACCTTGAACCGGTCGTACTCCTCGGGCCGGTACCCGATCCGGGCGACGGTGACCAGCCGGCCGCCGCCGAGCGGGTCCAGCACGGCCGCCGAGCAGGTCCAGCACGGCGGTCTCCCCGGCCGGCCGCAGCGGGTCGTACAGCGGGCCGATCATCACCGAGACGGTGACCGCGATCCGGCGGGTCGCGCTGAGGACGGGGCCCGCGAAGGCGGGGCCCGCGAAGACGAACGGTGACGGCAGTCGGTTGCCGACCGCCCCGTGGTGCTCCTCCGTCCGGACGGTGGTGAGCCCACGGTCGTCGGCGTACGCGGCCATCTCCAGGGCCGCCCGGCAGCGGTCGCTGAGCTCGGCGGGGGAGGCGTCCGGAGCGACCGGATCGAATCCGACCTCGTCGACGGCAAACTCCCCGCCACCCAGGGCTGGGTCGCGCTGGTGGCCGCCCACGTGTTCGTCCTCTTCTTCGCCCTCTTCTTCGTCCTGTCGTGGGGTGTGGTCGTCTGGGTCATGCTCGGCGAGATGTTCCCCCACCGGATCCGCACGTACGACCGCGACGGGCATGACCTCGTCTCCTTCACCGTGCACCGGGCGGCTGTGGGGCGGACGGCAGCCGGCGGAGCGTCGGCGCCGGGTGGCACGGACCGCGTCGAGCGGGCCGCCATCAGCGCGACCGGGGTGCCCATGGCTGATACTGGGGCTGTTATGGACATCGTCATCCTTGCTGTAGTCATCGCCGTGGTCGTGGTCGGTGCGCTCGGCGGGCTCATCGTCGGTAGCCGCCGCAAGAAGCAGCTGCCCCCGCCGCCGCCCGCCGCCCCCGACATCACCGCCCCCCCGGCCGAGCCGCACGTCGGCGACGAGGCCGAGACGCCGCGGGAGGAACCGCGGCGCACCGTAGAGGAGGTTGATCTTCCGGACGGCTCCGCCCCGGTCGTCGTCGAGGAGCCGCCCATCGAGGCGCCCGCGATCGAGATCCCGGAGCCCACCGCCGGCCGGCTCGTCCGGCTGCGCACCCGTCTCTCCCGCTCGCAGAACGCGCTCGGCAAGGGCCTGCTCACGCTGCTGTCCCGCGAGCACCTCGACGAGGACACCTGGGAGGAGATCGAGGACACGCTGCTCATCTCCGACATCGGTGTGCAGCCCACCCAGGAGCTGGTCGAGCGGCTGCGCGAGCGCGTGAAGGTACTCGGCACGCGTACCCCCACGGAGCTGCGCGGACTGCTTCGCGAGGAACTGGTCGCCCTGGTCGACCCCAGCATGGACCGCACCGTGCGTACCGGGAACGAGAACGGCGGCCCGGGCATCGTGATGGTCGTCGGGGTCAACGGCACCGGCAAGACCACCACCACCGGCAAGCTCGCCCGGGTGCTGGTCGCGGACGGCAACACCGTTGTCCTCGGTGCCGCCGACACCTTCCGAGCCGCCGCCGCCGACCAGCTCGAGACCTGGGGCGAGCGGGTCGGCGCCCACACCGTGCGCGGCCCGGAGGCCGGTGACCCGGCCTCCGTCGCGTTCGACGCGGTCAAGGAGGGCAAGGAGATGGCCGCGGACGTCGTGCTCATCGACACCGCCGGCCGGCTGCACACCAAGACCGGCCTCATGGACGAGCTCGGCAAGGTCAAGCGGGTCGTGGAGAAGCACGCCCCGCTGGACGAGGTGCTGCTCGTCCTCGACGCCACCACCGGCCAGAACGGCCTGGTCCAGGCCCGGGTCTTCGCCGAGGTCGTCAACATCACCGGCATCGTGCTCACCAAGCTCGACGGCACGGCCAAGGGCGGCATCGTGGTCGCCGTCCAGCGCGAACTGGGGGTCCCGGTCAAGCTGATCGGTCTCGGTGAGGGCGCGGACGACCTGGCGCCGTTCGAGCCGGATGCGTTCGTGGACGCGCTCATCGGGGAGTGAGACCCCGGGGCGGCCGGCCGGACCGAACCGCCACGGAAATGCGAAGAAGCGCCCGCTTCCGGACCCCGGAAACGGGCGCTTCGCCGTTCACCACCACAGAGCCCGGTCACCGCTGCCGGAGCCGGCCGGTACGCCGGTGCCCCTGCGGCGCCTATGCCTGCGACCGGTGCACCACATACGCCAGGGTGCCCAGCACCAGGCGGGCCTCCGGCGGCCGGGGCACCGAGTCGAGGGCGGGGGAGCGCAGCCAGCGCACCGGGCCGCGACCGCCCCGGTCGGACGACGGAGCCGTGATGTGCGTACCGGGGCCCAGGCCGTGCAGGTCGAGGGCGGCCGGGTCGTCCCAGCCCATGCGGTAGAGCAACTCGGGCAGTGCGGCGGCGGCCCCGGGGGCGACGAAGAACTGGGCGCGGCCGTCAGGAGTGGCGGCGACGGGGCCGACGGGCAGTCCCATGCGCTCGAGCCGGGCCAGCGCGCGGCACCCGGCGGGCTCGGCCACCTCGATCACGTCGAACGTCCGCCCGACCGGCAGCATCATCGAGGCGCCCGGATACTCGGCCCAGATCTCCGACACGTCGTCCAGCGGGGATCCGGCGGGGATCTCCGGCGCGAAATCCAGCGGATGCGCGCCCGGTGCCCGGCATCCCGCCCGGCCGCAGGAGCAGGTACCGGCGGCGGCGCGGGCGCCCGGCACCACATCCCAGCCCCACAGCCCGGTGTACTCCGCCACGGCGGTGCCCGCCGACCCGCGGCCCCGGCGGCGCGAGCCGGACCGGAGGTCACGGATGCCCCGGCTGATACCGATCGTGAAGCCCATGCCCCCTCCAACGGGTCCGACGCACCGGCGGTTACGCAGTGGGCGCGACGCGTGACTCTCTGTTCTCGACTTCCCCGTGCGGCCCTGCTCAGTCGGCGCTTCGAAGCACCGTGGGTGGTGCGCACGGTGCTGCGCGCCCCCGCGTGCGTCACCGCACCCACTCTTGACTGTCCCGCGTCAAGTGAAGCGTGGGACGACCACGGTGAGTTCATCCGATGGGGTGGCGAATGGTGGCGATTACGGGTTCGCCATGGCTGGACGGGTGATCGTGGGACTACGGTGTGTGCACGGTTTCTCGGGGCACATGCGCCGATCGGGTATGCCGGAGGCAACCCGGCTTTCCGTTCGAAGGGTGGGAACCGCCGGACGGCGGTCCCGACAACCGGCATTCTGATAGGGCTTGGCGCACTCAGCGGCAAGCGGTTTTCAGGGAATGGGGGCGTTCCAGTGAGCGGCAACGGCGGTGGCGGGACGAACGCTGCGAGTACTCAAAAGCGTCCGAACGAGCTGCTCGCCTCGTGGTTCGTCCGCAGCGGCTGGTCCAAGGGTGAGCTCGCCCGCCAGGTCAACCGCAGGGCCCGCCGGCTGGGCGCCGGCCACATCTCCACCGACACCTCGCGGGTGCGCCGCTGGCTGGACGGCGAGAATCCGCGCGAGCCCATCCCCCGGATCCTCTCCGAGCTGTTCTCCGAGCGCTTCGGCGTCGTCGTGTCCGTCGAGGACCTGGGCCTGCGCGCCACCCGGCCCTCACCCTCCGTGACCGGCGTCGACCTGCCCTGGACGGGCCCGCAGACCGTGGCCCTACTCAGCGAGTTCTCGCGCAGTGACCTGATGCTCGCGCGGCGCGGCTTCCTCGGGAGCTCGCTGGCCCTCTCCGCGGGCCCGTCCCTCATCGAGCCCATGCAGCGCTGGCTCGTCCCCTCGCCGTCCGCGGCGCAGTCCCGCCCGGAGCCCGAGCCGGCCTCCGTCGGCCGCGCGCGCGGCCGGCTGTCCCAGCCGGAGCTGGACCTGCTGGAGACCACCACCGTGATGTTCCGGCAGTGGGACGCCCAGTGCGGCGGCGGCCTGCGCCGCAAGGCGGTCGTCGGGCAGCTGCACGAGGTGACGGACCTGCTCCAGGATCCTCAGCCCGACCCGATCCGGCGGCGCCTGTTCAAGGTCGCCGCCGAGCTCGCCGAACTGGCCGGCTGGATGTCGTACGACGTCGGACTGCAGCCCACCGCGCAGAAGTACCACGTCCTCGCCCTGCACGCGGCGAAGGAGGCCGGGGACCGGCCGCTCGGTTCGTACATCCTGTCGAATCTGAGCCGGCAGATGATCCATCTCGGCCGGCCCGAGGACGCCCTGGAGCTCATTCATCTCGCGCAGTACGGCAGCCGTGACTGCGCGAGCCCTCGCACCCAGTCGATGCTGTATGCGATGGAGGCCCGCGCCTACGCCAACATGGGCCAGCCCGGCCGGTGCAAGCGCGCGGTCAGGATGGCCGAGGACACCTTCGCCGAGGCCGACGAGTGGGACGAGCCGGACCCCGACTGGATCCGGTTCTTCTCCGAGGCCGAGCTGTACGGCGAGAACTCCCACTCCTTCCGCGACCTCGCCTACGTGGCGGGCCGCAGCCCCACCTACGCCTCGCTCGCCGAGCCGTTGATGCAGCGGGCCGTGGAGCTGTTCGCCGCGGAGGCGGACCGGCACCAGCGGTCGTACGCCCTCAACCTGATCGGCATGGCCACCGTGCATCTGCTCCAGCGCGAGCCCGAGCAGGGAGCGGTTCTCGCCACCGACGCCATCAAGGCGGCCAAGAAGGTCCGCTCCGAGCGCGTCAACACTCGTATCCGAAAGACGGTCGACACGGCCGTCCGCGACTTCGGCGACCGGGCCGAGGTCGTCGACCTCACCGAGCGGCTCGCCATCGAACTGCCGGAGACCGCCGAAGCGGTCTGACGCCCGGAAAGCACCCGGAAAGTCCCCGGAAGAACCTCGGAGATCCTCAGGAATCCCGGGGCTCCGGGAAAACCCAGAGCCCCGGCCGCGGCCGGTCCTCCCGAACTGCCCGACTCGGCTCCCCCATGCCAGGTCATCGGAAGGCCCGCCGCGGCCGGCTTCCTTTTTGCGCCCAAGCCGGCGCCGCTCTCGCGGACCTGGTTGCTCGCCGTCGTGGTTGCTCAATCAATGGTTGCGGTGCCATGCGGTGCCATGCGGTGCCGTGCGGTGCCATGGGGTGCCGTGCGGTGGAGATTGCGCCAGGACAACGATCGGCACTTCCCGCATCCGGCAGTTCATCGACGCGTAACACGCCGGGTGCCTTCGTCACGGCGGCGAAACAGCGAGGGGCTTCCACCGAAACGGCGCTGCGCGAATCTCTTGACGCGGAACCGGCCCACCCCCTCACGACCCGCTCAGGCTTCGCCCGCACGGGGCCGTACCCACGACGAGGAGACGCCGATGGCACCAGCCGTCACCCTTGCCGCAGAAGCGCCCGCGCTCTCTGCCGCCAACACAGGGTTCATGCTCATCTGTACCGCGCTGGTGATGCTCATGACGCCAGGCCTGGCCTTCTTCTACGGGGGCATGGTCCGGGTCAAGAGCACCCTGAACATGCTGCTGATGAGCTTCATCAGCCTGGGAATCGTCACCATTCTGTGGGTGCTGTACGGCTTCTCCACGGCGTTCGGCACCGACTCCGGCGGCGTCGTCGGCTGGAACTCCGACTGGGCCGGCCTCAGCAACATCGGCCTGACCGAACTGTGGGACGGCTCCACCATCCCGGTCCTGGTCTTCCTGGTCTTCCAGCTGATGTTCGCCGTTCTCACACCCGCGCTGATCAGCGGCGCGCTCGCGGACCGCGTGAAGTTCACCGCGTGGGCGCTGTTCATCGCGCTGTGGGCCACCGTCGTCTACTTCCCGGTCGCGCACTGGGTCTGGGGCTCCGGCGGCTGGGCCTTCGAACTGGGCGTCATCGACTTCGCGGGCGGTACGGCCGTCCACATCAACGCGGGGGCCGCCGCGCTCGGCGTCATCCTGGTGATCGGCAAGCGGGTCGGCTTCAAGAAGGACCCGATGCGCCCGCACAGCCTGCCGCTGGTCATGCTCGGCGCCGCGCTGCTGTGGTTCGGCTGGTTCGGCTTCAACGCCGGTTCCTGGCTCGGCAACGGCGACGGCGTCGGCGCGCTGATGTTCGTCAACACCCAGATCGCCGCCGCCTCCGCCGTCCTCGGCTGGCTCGCCTACGAGAAGATCCGCCACGGCACGCTCACCACGCTCGGCGCCGCCTCCGGCGCGGTCGCGGGCCTGGTCGCCATCACCCCGGCCGGCGGCGCGGTCACCCCGCTCGGCGCGATCGCCGTCGGCGCCATCGCCGGTGTGCTGTGCGCCATGGCCGTCGGCCTGAAGTACAGGTTCGGCTACGACGACTCCCTGGACGTCGTCGGCGTCCACCTCGTCGGCGGCATCACCGGCTCCCTCCTCATCGGCTTCTTCGCCAGCGGCAAGGGCCAGTCCGACGTCGAGGGCCTCTTCTACGGCGGCGGCCTCGACCAGTTCTGGAAGCAGTGCGCCGGTGTCTTCGGTGTCCTCGCCTACTCCCTGGGCGTCTCCGCGATCCTCGCCTACCTCCTGGACAAGACGATCGGCATGCGGGTCTCCGAGGACGACGAGGTGGCCGGCATCGACCAGGCCGAGCACGCCGAGACCGCATACGACTACAGCGGTGCCGGTGGCGGCGCCGCCCGCGGCACCGCCACGGCGCCCGCAGCCCAGGCCGAGAGCAGGAAGGTGGACGCATGAAGCTCATCACCGCCGTCGTCAAGCCGCACCGGCTCGACGAGATCAAGGAGGCCCTGCAGGCCTTCGGGGTGCACGGCCTGACGGTCACCGAGGCCGGCGGCTACGGCCGCCAGCGCGGCCACACCGAGGTCTACCGCGGTGCCGAGTACACCGTCGACCTGGTCCCCAAGATCCGCATCGAGGTGCTGGTCGAGGACGCCGACGCCGAGCAGCTGATCGATGTCGTCGTCAAGGCGGCCCGCACCGGCAAGATCGGTGACGGCAAGGTCTGGTCGATCCCGGTCGACACGGCCGTACGGGTCCGAACCGGCGAGCGCGGCCCGGAAGCGCTCTGAGACAGACCGACGGAACAGGAGTCGCCGGGTGACGAGCACCGACACGCACGACGAGACACAGGGCTCGGGACCCAGCGGCTACGCGGCGGCCCGGCTGCGCCTCCTCACCGAGGAGGGGCGGTCCGGGCCGCCGCGCCGTGCCGCCCTCGCCCGGCTCACGGACGACTGGCTCACCGGGCTGTTCACCGCGGGCGCCGAACAACTGCGCGGGGCTTCCCTACAACTGCGCGGGGCTTCCCTGATCGCGATCGGCGGCTACGGACGCGGCGAACTGTCCCCGCGCAGCGACCTCGACCTGCTCCTGCTGCACGACGGCAGCGACCCCGGGGCCGTCACCACCCTCGCCGACCGGCTCTGGTACCCCGTCTGGGACCTGGGCATCGCCCTCGATCACTCCGTACGCACCCCGGTCGAGGCCCGCCGCACCGCCGGCGAGGACCTCAAGGTCCAACTGGGCCTCCTGGACGCCCGGCACATCGCCGGAGACCTCGGGCTCACCGCCGCCCTGCGCACCGCCGTCCTGGCCGACTGGCGCAACCAGGCACCGAAACGCCTCCCCGAACTCCAGGAACTCTGCGCCGAACGCGCCGAACGGCAGGGCGAACTGCAGTACCTCCTGGAACCCGACCTCAAGGAGGCCCGCGGCGGGCTGCGCGACGCCACCGTGCTGCGCGCCGTCGCCGCCTCCTGGCTCGCCGACGCCCCGCGCGAGGGACTCGCCGACGCCCGCCGCCGGCTCCTCGACGTACGGGACGCGCTGCACCTGACGACCGGCCGCGCCACCGACCGGCTCGCGCTCCAGGAACAGGACCAGGTCGCCGCCGGACTCGGCCTGCTCGACGCCGACACCCTGCTGCGCCAGGTGTACGAAGCCGCCCGCGGCATCGCGTACGCCGGCGACGTCACCTGGCGCGAAGTCGGCCGCGTGCTGCGCTCCCGGGCCGTGCGGCCGCGGCTGCGCGCCCTCATCGGCGGCGGAAAGCGGAGCGCCGAGCGCTCGCCGCTGGCCGAGGGCGTCGTCGAGCAGGACGGCGAGGCGGTACTCGCCCGCGCCGCCCGCCCCGAACACGACCCCGTGCTCCCGCTGCGTGCCGCCGCCGCCGCCGCGCAGGCGGGACTCCCGCTGTCCCTCCACGCCGTCCGGCGCCTCGCCGCCACCGTGCGCCCGCTGCCCACACCCTGGCCCGCCGAAGCCCGCGAACAACTGGTGACCCTGCTGGGCTCCGGCCGCCCCACCGTCGACGTCTGGGAAGCACTGGAGGCGGAAGGCCTGATCACGCGGCTGCTGCCGGACTGGGAGCGGGTCCGCTGCCGTCCGCAGCGCAACGCCGTGCACCTGTGGACCGTCGACCGGCACCTCATCGAGACCGCCGTCCGCGCCTCCGCGTTCACCCGGCGCGTGCACCGGCCCGACCTGCTGCTGGTCGCCGCGCTGCTGCACGACATCGGCAAGGGATGGCCCGGCGACCACTCGGTGGCAGGCGAGACCATCGTCCGGGACATGGCCGCGCGGATCGGCTTCGACCGTGCCGACGCGGGCGTCCTCGCCACCCTCGTCCGCCACCACCTGCTGCTCGTCGAGACGGCCACCCGCCGCGACCTCGACGACCCGGCCACGGTGCGCGCGGTCGCCGACGCCGTCGGCACCCAGGGCACCCTGGAGCTGCTGCACGCCCTGACCGAGGCGGACGCACTGGCCACCGGACCGGCTGCCTGGTCGGCCTGGCGCGCCTCACTCGTCGCCGACCTGGTCACACGCGTCTCGACGGTGCCGGCCGAGGACCCGCCGGAGGAGCCCGAGGCCGCCGCGCCCACCGCCGAACAGGAACGGCTCGCCCTCGAGGCGGTCGCCACCGGCGGCCCGGTGCTGTCCCTGCGCGCCCGGACCGAGCCGCCCGCCGAGTCCCCGGCCGGGCAGGCGGACACCCCGCAGCCGACCGGCGAACCGGAGCCCCTCGGCGTGGAGCTGCTGATCGCCGTACCCGACCAGGCGGGTGTGCTCCCCGCGGTCGCCGGCGTGCTGGCCCTGCACCGCCTGACCGTACGCACCGCCGAACTGCGCACCCTCGAACTGCCGGAGGGCGTCGAAGGATCCGTCCTGCTGCTCGACTGGCGGGTCGCCGCCGAGTACGGCTCGCTGCCCCAGGCCGCCCGCCTGCGCGCCGACCTCGTCCGCGCTCTGGACGGCACCCTGAACATCGCCGGCCGCCTCGCCGAACGCGACGCCGCCCACCCGCGCCGGGGCGTGGTCGCACCACCGTCGCGCGTGACGGTCGCCCCGGCCGCCTCCCGGCACGCCACGGTGATCGAGGTCCGCGCGCAGGACGCCCCCGGGCTGCTGTTCCGCATCGGGCGGGCCCTGGAGGACGCGGGGGTGAGGGTGCGGAGTGCGCATGTGAGCACGCTGGGGGCGAACGCGGTGGATGCCTTCTACGTGACCTGCCTGGAGGGCACGCCCCTTCCCGGCGAGGAGGCGGTGGCGGTGGCCCGGAAACTGGAGGAGACGTTGCGGGCGTGACCTTCTGGTCAGGCTGTGCGTTGATCGGATGTGTTCCTCGCCTGCGCGGGGATGGCCCGATGGGCGGCATCAGCAAGCTGCTCGGGATTCTCTGCTCCCCGCTGACGCGGGGCTTCCGTCCTTGCCCGCTCTCTGCAGCGGGCGGGGCGATTTGCTTGCCGGGCCGGATACCCTGGAGGACAGCCCAGTTCCGCCCCCGACCTCGAGGACCGACGCCGCCGTGTTCGATACTCTCTCCGACCGCCTCAGCGCGACCTTCAAAAACCTCCGCGGAAAAGGCCGGCTGAGCGAAGCGGACATCGACGCCACGGCGCGCGACATCCGTATCGCCCTCCTCGAAGCGGACGTGGCTCTGCCGGTCGTCCGGGCGTTCATCAAGAGCGTCAAGGAGAGGGCGCTCGGCGCCGAGGTCTCCAAGGCCCTCAACCCCGCACAGCAGTTCGTCAAGATCGTCAATGACGAACTGACCTCCATTCTCGGTGGCGAGACCCGCCGACTGCGCTTCGCCAAGCAGCCGCCCACCGTGATCATGCTGGCCGGTCTGCAGGGTGCCGGTAAGACCACCCTCGCGGGCAAGCTCGGCCACTGGCTCAAGGAGCAGGGCCACTCGCCGCTCCTGGTCGCCTGTGACCTCCAGCGCCCCAACGCCGTCAACCAGCTCAGCGTCGTCGCCGAGCGCGCCGGCGTCGCCGTCTACGCGCCCGAGCCGGGCAACGGCGTGGGCGACCCGGTCAAGGTCGCCAAGGACTCGATCGAGTTCGCCAAGTCCAAGGTCCACGACATCGTCGTCGTGGACACCGCCGGCCGCCTGGGCATCGACCAGGAGATGATGCGGCAGGCCGCGGACATCCGCGACGCCGTCTCGCCGGACGAGATCCTCTTCGTCGTCGACGCGATGATCGGCCAGGACGCCGTCAACACCGCCGAGGCCTTCCGCGACGGCGTCGGCTTCGACGGCGTGGTGCTCTCCAAGCTCGACGGTGACGCCCGCGGTGGTGCGGCCCTGTCGATCGCCTCGGTGACCGGCAAGCCGATCATGTTCGCGTCGAACGGCGAGAAGCTCGACGAGTTCGACGCCTTCCACCCGGACCGGATGGCCTCCCGCATCCTCGACATGGGTGACCTGCTCACCCTGATCGAGCAGGCGGAGAAGACGTTCAGCCAGGACGAGGCCGAGAAGATGGCCTCCAAGCTGGCGTCCAAGAAGGGCCAGGACTTCACCCTGGACGACTTCCTGGCCCAGATGGAGCAGGTCCGGAAGATGGGATCGATCTCCAAGTTGCTCGGCATGCTCCCGGGCATGGGCCAGATCAAGGACCAGATCAACAACCTCGACGAGCGTGACGTCGACCGCACGGCCGCGATCATCAAGTCGATGACCCCGGCCGAGCGCCAGGACGCGACGATCATCAACGGCTCGCGCCGCGCCCGTATCGCCAAGGGTTCCGGTGTCGAGGTCAGCGCGGTCAAGAATCTCGTCGAGCGGTTCTTCGAGGCCCGCAAGATGATGTCCCGCATGGCCCAGGGCGGCGGCATGCCGGGGATGCCCGGGGTGCCGGGCATGGGCGGCGGTCCCGGCCGGGCGAAGAAGAAGCAGAAGCAGGCCAAGGGCAAGCAGCGCTCCGGCAACCCGATGAAGCGCAAGCAGCAGGAGGAGGAGGCCGCCCAGCGCCGCGCCGCCGCGGCCGAGGGGGGCAACGCCTTCGGGCTGCCGCAGCAGGGCAGCCAGGACTTCGAACTGCCGGACGAGTTCAAGAAGTTCATGGGCTGACCGCTCCGGCGCCAACGGCCCTTCCCGCGTCACGGGGGGCACCCCTTCGGCGAGGGGTGCCCCCCGTGACGTAGGTACGCAGTGCCTGCGACGGTGTCAGAGTGTCCGCGCGATCAGGTACCGGAACACGTTCGGCATCCACACGGTCCCGTCCCGTCGCTCGTACGGATGCAGCGCCTCGGCGATTTCCTTGTCCACCTGTATCCGGTCCGTCGCCGCGATCGCCGGATCGAACAGCCCCGTCGACAGCAGACCCCGTACGGCGCTGTCCGCGTCGGCGTATCCGAAGGGGCAGGCCACCCGTCCCGAACCGTCCGGCATGAGGCCGGCCCGCCGGGCGACGTTTTCCAGGTCGTCGCGGTGCGCGGGGCGCCAGGTTCCCGTGCCGCGCAGCGGCTCCGCCAGCCTGGTGGCCACCCGGAGCACGGACGCTGTGGCGCAGCGCTCCGGCGGGCCCCAGCCGGTGAGCACCACGGCCGCTCCGTGACCGGCGAGCGGAACCGCCTCGGCGAGCTGTTCGCTCAGCCCGTCCGCGTCCCCCGTGAGGCATCCGATGGGTTCGAAGGCGGTCACCACGGTGTACGCGGGGCTGTCCTCGTCGGCCGTGTCCGTGCCGGAAGCCGCCGTGTCCGCCGTGCCCCCGCGGACCATGCCCCCAAGGGAGCCGTCCACGATCCGGACGTTCGCACGCGCGCGTGCGTCCCGCCCGGCGGGCAGCAGCCGCTCGCGCGCGAGGGCCAGCAGGCCCGACGAGGTGTCGACACCGGTGACCTCGGCGCCCCGGGAGGCCGCCCTCAGCAGGGCGAGTCCCGAACCGCAGCCGAGGCCGAGCAGCCGTGTCCCGGACCCCACGTCCAATCGCTCGTAGACGGCCTCGTAGAGCGGTACGAGCATCCTCTCCTGTATCTCGGACCAGTCACGCGCGCGTGCCTGCCGGTCCACGCGAGGGCCGTGGCCTGTGCGAGGAAGGTGCTGCCGCACGAGCGTAGGTGTCATAGGTAAGCGCCCCAATCAGCCGAGAGTTGCCGCGCCGCCCATTGCCTCGCCCCCGCGCGGCGCGCTCGCACTACCCCCGTCATGCCAGGAAACTCCGCCCTCGACCCGGCGTCCAGTGGAGCGGGGCGGTGGCTTGGGAGTCGCTCGTGCCAGTGGCAAGAACTCACATTCCGGTAATCAGGGGGAGACCGGATGGTTTCGGCCAAGGTCCACAAACCGGTGATCGCGGACGGGCCCGGGACGGGCGGCGGGAGCGGTGAACGGGCCGGTGTCGGGTGTCGGCGGCGGGCGGGGTAACGTCGTGGCCGTGGCACGCGCCCGCGGGGCCGGAGCCGGTCCGAGGTCGCTCCGTCGCGAGAGCGGCCGAAACGCCCCTTGCGCATCCGTGGGTCACGGGAGCACCGGCGCGCGGACGCCGCGTACGCCCCGGGCCGAGGGGCCGTGTACGTCAGCCTACGCACCACCTTGAGGTGAGCTGTGAGGCTTCTCCGCAGATCAGCGCACCCGCCCTCGTCGGGACGCATGAGCGCATACTGACGGGTAAGGGCAAATTATTTGGGATGCCCCGGAATCGGAACACAGAGGCACCCCGGCTCGTTGTCATTACGTGAGCACGACACAGACACCACCTGTACTCGCCGCAGAACTGGCGCAGGCGTGGGCCGATATTCAGCGGTACCACCCCGAGCTGCCCGATCTTGCCGCGCCCGAGTCCCTGATCGGGGAGTCGTCGTCCGCGTGCGGTCACGAGCTCTCCTTCGAGCGACTGCTGCACGAGGCAGTCCATGGCATCGCCGCCGCACGCGGCGTACGCGACACTTCCCGCGCCGGCCGCTACCACAACCGCAGATTCCTCGCGATCGCCGAGGAACTGGGCCTGGACCACCCCGACGAGCCGCATCCCAGCAGCGGCTTCTCGCTGGTCTCCCTCACCCCGGAGGCGAAGCGCCGCTACCGTCCGACGACCGAGCGCCTCCAACGCGCCCTGAAGGCACACTCCGCCGCGACCGCGGGCGACACCGCCCGCAGCTTCCGCGGTCCGGCGGCGCGACATGGCTCGTCCGGCGGTGGTGTGCGCGTCAAGGCCGTCTGCGACTGCGGTCGCAATGTGCGGGTCGTCCCGTCGGTCCTGGCGCAGGCCCCCATCGTCTGCGGCGGCTGCGGCAAGCCGTTCCGGATCCCCGAGGGGGTGGCCGCGGCCGCGAGCTGACAGCAATCCGGCATCTCGTGGGTGCCGGACGCACATCGGATGCGCGGATGCCGTCCACGCCCGCGCATCCGCGGCAGTCGGGCCGCCTCGCCGGCACCCGGCGCGGCGGCACGGTCTCCGTCACGCCGGGTGCCGGCGAGGCGTGCCCGGGGAGGCCTGCCGCACCCGCGGTCCCCGGCGTCCCGCAGGGTGTGGCAGAATGGTCAGCTGTACTCGACGGCCGAACAGGAACCCTCTCTCCTCCGGCTGACGCGTCCATCGGGCACTCGGGTACCGCAACCCCACGCGGCCGTCTCGCCGTGCCCAACCACGTCAAAATCCAGGAGAACCCACTCCCGTGGCAGTCAAGATCAAGCTGAAGCGTCTGGGCAAGATCCGTTCGCCTCACTACCGCATCGTCGTCGCCGACTCCCGTACCCGCCGTGACGGCCGGGCCATCGAGGAGATCGGCAAGTACCACCCGACGTACAACCCGTCGGTGATCGAGGTCGACGGTGAGCGTGTGGCGTACTGGCTCGGCGTCGGCGCCCAGCCGACCGAGCCCGTGCTCGCCATCCTGAAGAAGACCGGCGACTGGCAGAAGTACAAGGGCGAGCCCGCCCCGGCTCCGCTGCTCCAGCAGGCCGAGAAGACCGGCCGCCCGTCGTTCGAGGCGCTCGGCGGCGAGGACGAGGGCAAGGGTGAGGCCATCACCCAGAAGAAGAAGACCGAGAAGAAGGACGAGGCCCCGGCCGAGTCCACGTCGACCGAGGCCTGAGCATGCTCGAGGAGGCTCTCGAGCACCTCGTGAAGGGCATCGTCGACCATCCTGACGAGGTGCAGGTCGCCTCGCGCGACCTGCGCCGCGGGCGTGTGCTCGAGGTCCGGGTCCACCCGGACGACCTCGGCAAGGTGATCGGCCGCAACGGCCGCACCGCACGCGCCCTGCGCACCGTCGTGGGCGCCATCGGCGGCCGCGGTGTCCGTGTCGACCTCGTCGACGTGGACCACGTCCGCTGACGCTCAGCGCAACCGGCTCGGGCCGGGGAGGGCCTCAGGGCCGTCCCCGGCCCGTCGTCGTACGACAGGAGATCAAGCACAGTGCAGCTGGTAGTCGCTCGCATCGGCCGTGCCCACGGCATCAAGGGCGAGGTCACCGTGGAGGTCCGCACCGACGAGCCGGAGCTGAGACTCGGGCCCGGTGCCGTCCTGGCCACCGATCCCGCCTCCGCCGGACCGCTCACCATCGAGACCGGCCGGGTGCACAGCGGACGCCTCCTGCTGCGCTTCGAGGGCGTCCGTGACCGCACCGGCGCCGAGGCGCTGCGCAACACCCTCCTCATCGCCGAGATCGACCCGGACGAGCAGCCCGAGGACGAGGACGAGTACTACGACCACCAGCTGATGGACCTCGACGTCGTCACCCGGGACGGGCAGCCGGTGGGCCGGATCGCCGAGATCGCCCACCTGCCGACGCAGGACCTCTTCGTGGTGGAGCGCCCCGACGGCAGCGAGGTGCTCGTGCCGTTCGTGGAGCAGATCGTCACCGAGATCGACCTCGAGGAACAGCGCGCGGTCATCGACCCGCCGCCGGGCCTCATCGACGACCGGTCCGCCCGCGACGAAGTCGCCGATGAACACGGCGCCTCAGCGCGGGACGAGAACGCTGCTTCGCGGGACGAGGCGTGATGCGGCTCGACGTCGTCACCATCTTCCCCGAGTACCTCGAACCGCTGAACGTCTCCCTCGTCGGCAAGGCGCGCGCGCGTGGACAGCTGAACCTCCAGGTGCACGACCTCCGCTCCTGGACCCACGACCGGCACAACACCGTCGACGACACCCCGTACGGCGGCGGCCCCGGCATGGTCATGAAGACCGAGCCGTGGGGAGAGGCGCTCGACGAGATCCTGGCGGACGGCTATGAGGCCGGCGTGCACACGCCCGCCCTGATCGTCCCCACCCCCAGCGGCCGCCCCTTCACCCAGGAACTCGCCGTCCACCTCTCCGAGCGTCCCTGGCTGATCTTCACCCCGGCCCGCTACGAGGGCATCGACCGGCGCGTCGTCGACGAGTACGCGACCCGCATGCCGGTGTACGAGGTGTCCATCGGCGACTACGTCCTGGCCGGCGGCGAGGCGGCCGTCCTCGTCGTCACCGAGGCCGTGGCCCGGCTGCTGCCCGGTGTTCTGGGCAACGCCGAGTCCCACCGGGACGACTCCTTCGCCCCGGGCGCCATGGCCGGCCTCCTGGAAGGCCCCGTACACACCAAGCCGCCCGTCTGGCGCAGCCGGGGGATTCCCGAGGTGCTGCTCAGCGGCCACCATGGGAAGATCGCCCGCTGGCGGCGCGACGAGGCGCTGAGGCGCACCACGGCCAACCGGCCCGACCTCATCGAGCGCTGTGAGCCCAAGGCCTTCGACAAGAAGGACCGCGAGATGCTCTCCATCCTGGGCTGGGAGCCGGACCCGGCCGGGGAGCCGTACGGCCGATTTTGGCGCAGGACCGGCGACGTGGAAGAATAAGCCGCTGTTGTGCGTTGTCCGGCGTGCGCCCCTGCCGCAGGGGGACACGACGCCCGCCTCGAACCGCATACCCCGATCCGAACCCCAATTGCCGTTGATGACCTGCGGCATCAGCGAAGAAAGCAGACGAAATGTCTCACCTGCTCGACTCCGTCGACTCCGCGTCGCTGCGCAGCGACCTCCCGAACTTCCGTCCCGGTGACACCGTCAACGTCCACGTGCGCGTCATCGAGGGCACCCGCTCCCGTGTGCAGCAGTTCAAGGGCGTGGTGATCCGCCGCCAGGGTGCCGGTGTGCGCGAGACCTTCACGGTCCGCAAGGTCTCCTTCTCCGTCGGCGTCGAGCGCACCTTCCCGGTGCACACCCCGATCGTCGAGAAGATCGAGCTCGTCACCAAGGGCGACGTCCGCCGCGCCAAGCTGTACTACCTGCGTGAGCTGCGCGGCAAGGCGGCGAAGATCAAGGAGAAGCGCGAGAACTGAGCGTTTCCCGAGGCCGGATAACATCTGGCCTCGATGGACAGCGAAGCACAGTCGACGGAGCGCGACCGCTCCCCCCACCCGGCCGGACCCGAGGACACCTCGGGGGCCCCGGGCCCGGAGGGACGGTCGCGTTCCGCGTTGGCAGGGCATCTCGTGGGATGGCTCCCCGGGGGACGGAGCACCGCGGCCCTGCTCCTCGTGCTGCTGCTCCTGCTGGCGTTCAGCACCTTCGTGGCCCGGCCGTTCCAGATTCCCAGCGGATCGATGGAGCCCGCGTTGAGGGCCGGGGACCGTGTTCTCGTACTCAAGTTGGCATACCGTTTCGGTGCCGGACCGCAGCGCGGCGACATGGTTGTGTTCGACGGCACCGGGTATTTCGGGGACGCCGACTACATCAAGCGCGTTGTCGGTGTGGGCGGGGACCACGTGGTCTGCTGCGACAAGGACGGGAGGATCCGGGTGAACGGCCGGTCGGTCGACGAGTCGGGTTTCCTGTTCCCCGGCGAGAGCGCCTCCACGGTGCCCTTCGACGTCGTCGTTCCCGAGAAGCGCCTGTTCGTCCTCGGCGACCACCGCGGCTCCTCCAGCGACTCCCGTGACCATCTCGGTTCGCCCGGCGGCGGCATGATCCCGGTGAGCAGGGTGATCGGCCGTGCCGACTGGATCGTCTCGCCCTTCGGCCGCGCCACTCGGCTGCACCGCCCCGACGCCTACGCGCGCGTGCCGGCTCCGGTGCCGACCGACCGGGCGAACGCGGCGCACCCGGGGGAGGGGACCCATGGGTAACCGCGGCAAACCCCGCGGCGTCCCGGCGAGCGCCGCGGACAACCTGCTGCCCACCGGTGCGCGCCGCGCGGTGAGCGCGTCGAGCGGGCGCAGCCGGGCCGACCGGCGCAAGCTCCAGCGGAAGGTCAAGCGGCGCCGTCGGCACGGCGCGGTCAAGGAGATACCGCTGCTCATCGGGGTCGCCGTCCTGATAGCGCTGGTGCTGAAGACGTTCCTCGTCCAGGCCTTCGTCATCCCGTCCGGCTCCATGGAGCAGACGATCCGGATCGGCGACCGTGTCCTGGTGGACAAGCTGACCCCGTGGTTCGGCTCCAAGCCGCAGCGTGGGGACGTCGTCGTGTTCAAGGACCCCGGCGGCTGGCTGCAGGACGAGCAGCCCACCCCCCAGAAGGCGGACCCGGTCGGCATCAAGCAGGTCAAGGCCGGACTCACCTTCATCGGCCTGCTGCCCTCGGAGAACGAGAAGGACCTCATCAAGCGGGTCGTGGGGGTCGGCGGCGACCAGGTCCAGTGCTGCGACACACAGGGACGGGTCACCGTCAACGGGGTGCCCCTGGAGGAGGGTGACTACCTCTTCCCGGGAAACGCCCCGTCCACGACGCCGTTCGACGTCACCGTGCCCCAGGGGCGCCTGTGGGTGATGGGCGATCACCGGTCCAACTCCGCCGACTCCCGCGCCCACCAGGACACCGGCTACGGGGGCACCGTCTCCGAGGAGGAGGTGGTGGGCCGGGCCATGGTCATCGCCTGGCCGTTCGGTCACTGGAACATGCTGGACGAACCGACGGCCTACGCGTCCGTGTCGGACTCGACGCCAGGGTCGACCGCTGCCGCCCAACTGTCGCATAGGGTTGCCCCGGATGATTCGAACGGAATGATTCAGCTCCCGAGCCCTGCGGAACTCCCGCTCGTTATGGGAGTAGTGGGCCTGCGCCGCGCATGGGGCAGGCGGCGGCACAGAGTGAGGAGCTGGCGTGGGGGATGTGGCGGTTGGCGCACGGTCCGGAGCCGACGGCGAGGAGCACCGCGGGCGTCCCGCGGAGCCCTTCGTCCCGGTCGAGGACGGCGCCGTGACCTTCGGGAGTGACTCCCCGGCGGCAGGAGAGGGAAGAGTGGCGGACGACCGGTCGGAGAGCGGCGGCCGAGGACAGGACGAGCCGCCCCGCGAGCAGAAGAAACCACGCTCCTTCTGGAAGGAGCTGCCCATCCTGGTCGGTATCGCCCTGGTCCTGGCGCTGCTGATCAAGACGTTTCTGCTGCAGGCGTTCTCCATCCCCTCGGACTCGATGCAGAACACCCTGCAGCAGGGCGACCGTGTCCTGGTCGACAAGCTCACCCCCTGGTTCGGCTCCGAGCCCGAGCGCGGCGAGGTCGTGGTCTTCCACGACCCGGACGCATGGCTGGCGGGCGAACCCACGCCCGCAGCCAACCCGCTGCAGAAGGTCCTCAGCTGGATCGGTCTGATGCCGTCCGCGGAGGAGAAGGACCTGATCAAGCGGGTCGTCGGGGTCGGCGGCGACGTCGTCGAGTGCAAGGGCACCGGCCCGCTGACGGTCAACGGCGTCGCCCTGAACGAGGCGGACTACGTCTACCCGGGCAACACCCCGTGCAGCCAGGACGACCAGGGCGGCCAGTTCAAGGTCGAGGTCCCCGAGGGCAAGATCTGGGTCATGGGCGACCACCGGCAGAACTCCCGGGACTCCCGCTACAACCAGGCCGACAAGAACCACGGCATGGTCCCGGTGAGCGACGTCGTCGGCCGTGCCGTCGTCATCGCCTGGCCGGTCGGCCGCTGGGGCATGCTCGAGGTCCCGGGCACCTTCGACCAGCCGGCGCTGGGCACGCAGGCATCGGTATCCGGGGCGCTGACGGTGGCACCCCAGGGGATCGCGCTCGTGGGTGCGGTGCCGCTGGTGCTGTGGCGGCGCAGGTGGGACGGCCGGCGCGAGGACGGGTCCAAGGCCTGAGCGCCGCGGGCGGCCGCCGAGGTGGTCGCCCGAAGGAGGGGCTGACCCGGTTCGGTACTGCCGGGTAGGGTGCCGCCCATGACTGGTCAGAGCACGACACGTACGGCTTCGCGGGGCGCCGGTGCGGGCCGGGGCCCGGCGGGCAGTCGGACCGGGCAGCGACTGTCCTCACTGGCCGTGGCGCTGGGTCTGGTGCTGTTCCTCGGCGGGTTCGTCTGGGGAGCGCTGGTGTACCTGCCGTACACCGTGCCCACCCCCTCGATGGCGCCGACGATCGATCCCGGTGACCGGGTGCTGGCCCAGCGCGTCGACGGCGGCGACGTCCGCCGCGGCGACGTCGTGGTCTTCAGGGACGACAACTGGGCAAACGTACCGGTCGTCAAGCGGGTGGTCGCCGTCGGCGGGGACACCGTCTCCACCGGGCAGGACGGCACGCTGAAGGTCAACGGTACGGAGATCGACGAGCCGTATCTCTTCGAGGACGAGGCGACCGGGCTGGGCGCCTTCCCGGAGGTGGCCGTGCCGAAGGGCCGGCTGTTCCTGCTCGGTGACGAGCGAAGCGGCTCCCTGGACTCGACCTCGCACCTCACCGACACCGCGAACGGCACCGTCTCCCGCGAGGCGGTCGAGGCCCGGGTCGATGCGGTGATCTGGCCGATGGACGGCATGCTGGAGGCCCCGACAGGCTTCGAGAAGCTCGGCGAACTCTCCGCGCCGGGGCCGCTGCCGACGGTCGCTGCCATGGTCATCGGCGGTGCCGTGCTCATCCTCGGCGGGGCCGCGTACGGTCCGCTCGCCCAGCGGGCCGGCGCCTCCCGAGCCCGTCGTGCGGACGCGGGAGCGAGGGCGGCCGGTGCCCGCTGAGACGTCCCACGCCACCGGCGATTCCTACGAGGGTCAGGGCGCGGGCGCGGGCGCGGGCGGGGGCGGGCTGCGCAGGGTCGCCCGCGTCGTCCTGCTGGACCCGAGGGACCGCATCCTGCTGCTGCACGGCCATGAGCCGGACGACCCCGCCGACGACTGGTGGTTCACACCCGGCGGTGGCGTGGAGGGTGACGAGACCCGTGAGCAGGCGGCGCTGCGGGAGCTCGCGGAGGAGACCGGCATCACGGAGGTGGAGCTGGGGCCCGTGCTGTGGCGGCGGACGTGCTCCTTCCCGTTCGCGGGCCGCCGCTGGGACCAGGACGAGTGGTACTACCTCGCCCGCACCACCAGGACGGCCACCGGGGCCACGGCACTGACCGAGCTGGAGCGGCGCAGTGTCACCGGAGCACGCTGGTGGACATGCCCGGAACTGGCTCGGGCCCGTGAGACGGTGTACCCGACGAGACTCGCCGAGTTGCTGCGCACCCTGCTCGACGAGGGTCCCCCGGCCGGACCCGTGACCCTGGACACCGAGATCGTCTAGCCGCAGGCCCCGGGGGCCGTCCGGCGGGTCGGCCCGGTTCGGGGACGGCGACCCCTGGGACTGGCGCACAATGGTGGGATCGCACAGGTGAAGGGGAACATGCCATGAGCGCCGAGGACCTCGAGAAGTACGAGACCGAGATGGAGCTGAAGCTCTACCGGGAGTACCGCGACGTCGTCGGTCTGTTCAAATACGTGATCGAGACCGAGCGCCGCTTCTATCTGACCAACGACTACGAGATGCAGGTGCACTCGGTCCAGGGCGAGGTGTTCTTCGAGGTGTCCATGGCGGATGCCTGGGTCTGGGACATGTATCGGCCGGCCAGGTTCGTGAAGCAGGTGCGCGTCCTGACATTCAAGGACGTGAACATCGAGGAGCTCAACAAGAGCGACCTGGAGCTCCCGGGCGGGTGACCTGGGGGCCCCGGCGGGGACATGATGCACCCCGGCGGATGACGGAGTTTTCCACAACCGCCGGGTTGTCCACCAAGATCCACTCCGGATGGCCGGCTGCGTGACGGTTGGCGCCGGAGGTGGTGCCGACGTGAACCCACAACAGCAGGCACGCAGCGCACTCGGCAGGTACGGCGAGGCGCTGGCCGCGCGGCGGCTGGCGCAGGCCGGAATGACGGTCCTGGAGCGCAACTGGCGCTGCGGCAGGACCGGCGAGATCGACATCGTGGCCAGGGACGGCGACGTCCTCGTCGTCTGCGAGGTGAAGACCCGCAGGGCCGTGTCCTTCCAGCACCCCATGGAAGCGGTCACCCCCGCCAAGGCGGACCGCCTGCGTGGCCTGGCGCAACGCTGGCTCCAGGAGCATGGGGGAGCACCGCCCGGCGGCGTCCGCATCGACCTGGTCGGCGTCCTGCTGCCGGAGCGGGGCGCGCCCCGGGTCGAGCATGTCCGGGGGGTGGCCTGAGATGGGGTTCGCCCGTACGTGTTCGGTGGCGCTGGTCGGCGTCGAGGGCGTGGTCGTGGAGGTCCAGGCCGACCTGGAACCGGGAGTGGCGGCGTTCACACTGGTGGGGCTGCCGGACAAGAGCCTGACGGAGAGCCGCGACCGGGTCAGGGCAGCGGTCGTCTTCCCTGTCAAGTCAATGTGTTCAGGCTGAGCCCTCGTCGCCAGTTGCCTCTGTAGGAGGCCGCTGTCGTCCGGTTTGTTCGGGCAGGTGAAGCGGCCAGGTTTCCTTCGTGTGCTGATCGACCGTTGAAGGAAGAAAACCCAGTCGTGCTCCTGGATGCCCTCGGCTCAGAATTGCTCAGCCTCTTCAGTCCCGTCGGCTCCAGGTGAGAGTGTCTGACTCGGCCCGACATTCCTGCCGGACGCTTCTGTGTCCGGCGGCCTGAGCCTGTTGAACAGGCTGGTGGCTTCGTCAGCGGCAAGGTTCAGAGCCTCGGTGAGGCCTCTGAGTGGCGCCCTCCGGGGCTGAGGAGAGCCCCGCACCTTCCGGGCCACCGCCAGCGTGCCGGCGGCGGCCTAGAAGTGAACCTGGCTGGCTTGGGTGCCGCGCGCTGGTAGGCAGGAAGAGTACGGCGTCGGCGAGGAGTGCTCTGTCTCCCAGCGGCTCCGGACGACCTTAGAGCTCATAAAGGATCTTGGTGGGATGCCCTGGTCGATGGTAGTTGGTGTGATGATTCAGCCGTTCGGGACGGTGTGAATACTCGGCCGTGGATCATGAATAACGACTCGAGCCGCTGCTGCCCTGGCCGACTGGTCCCCGAGGCATGGCGACAGCCCGGCCCCCGCACCACGTACCGGCGAGTGAGAGCGTGGCCGACTCGCTCACCCCGGATACGCCTGGGCCGGGGTCGGGACCCAGGCGTACCTTTCGTTCGGCTACTGGTGCTGGGCCCACCACAGGATGCCCGCAACGAGTGCTGAGCCCAGTGCCCAGCACGCGCCGCGGACCAGGCTGAAGAGCGCGGCACGGCCCAGCTTGCGGGCGATGGGCGTGGTCATGTTCATGTGTTCCTCTCCTCGGTGGTCGCCGGCCGGTGGGGCCGGACATGGATGACCGTGCCGCGTGTGGGTGGTGGGTGTCCGAAAGAGCGGGCAAGGCGGGAGAACTGCCTCTACGCTCCTGGTCATCGGCGTGCCCGTCGTGCCCCGATGCGGGCAGCGGGGGCAGGCGGGCACATGGGGAAGGTGGCGTGGGTGGGGAAGTCGTCCAAGGCTCGTGAGTTGTACGACGCGCTGCGGGCCCTGGAGGTCAGAGCCATCGCCGGGTACAGCAGGGAGACCGGGCACAGGCATTCGCGTCGTGCTCTCGCCCGTGCGGTCGGTGGCCGGGATTCGACGATGGACCGGCGCCTGGCGGAGTGGCTGCACCCCGAGTGGGACAGGGCGAAGACCCCAGATCCGAGCAGCAGCGATCACCTGATCGCCGTGGTCCGGCAGTGGAGCGCATGGGCTGGTGAGCCGTGTCACGAGGGCTGGTGGCGCACGCTCCTGGAACGAGCCCAGCCTCCCCGCTCGCCTCTCCCGCCCGCGAGGGCACGACAGCGTGGGGACGAGAGCTACACCGCCTGGATCGAGGAGCACATCCTGTCGGCGCAGTTGCTGGAGAGGGACGACGAGCTACGGGAACTGACCGCGTTCTGTTCCGGACCGGATCTCCCTGGCGCATCCGCGTACATGTGGTGGCAGGCGCCTCCCTGGGCAGGTAAGTCAGCCCTGGTTTCTGATTTCGCGGTCCGGCACCGGCCGGACGGCGTGGAGGTGGTGTCCTGCTTCATCACCGATCGCCTGGGCCGCAACGACAGGCAGACATTCCTCGAGACGGTGATGCGGCAACTGGCGCTGGTCGCCCGGCGGGACGCTGGAGCCGTGGGAAGCCGTCCCGAGGACTTCCCTAGTCTGTGCCGGGCCGCGGCGGAGGCGTGCCAGGGCAGGGGTCGGCGCCTGGTGCTGATCGTGGACGGCTTGGACGAGGACCAGGGAGCGGTGTCCGGCGGGCTGAGCATTGCCGCCCTGCTGCCGAGGGTCCCGCCGGCCGGTATGCGTGTAGTGGTCACCGGCCGGCCCAGCCCACCCGTTCCGGACGACGTTCCCCCCGACCACCCCCTACGCGCCCGGGACGTCATCCGCACACTTGTTCCGTGGTCTCACGCCACAGGCATCAGCACCTTCGCACGGCGTGAGCTGCGTCGGCTGTTGGACGACGAGGAGGTCGGAGTCCCGCTGCTCGGTTTGCTGGTGGCGGCCCGCGGTGGCCTCACGGCCGCCGACCTGGCGACCCTTGTCGGGGTGCGCCCGTTCAGGGTTGACCGGCTCCTGCGGGGAATCACCGGCCGTAGTTTCATCCCCGGCAACCACGGCCAGGTAGGTGTGCCCGATTCTCCGACCGCCCTGCACGTTCATGCGCTGGGCCACGAGGAGCTTCGTCAGGAGGCCCTGACCTCCTTGGGCGATGTGACCGGGTTCGAGAGGCAGTTGCACGCGTGGGCGGATGGCTATCGCGCCCGGGAATGGCCGTCCGACACTCCGTCCTACCTGCTCTACGACTACCCGCGCATGCTGCACAGCGTCGGCGATCTGGAGCGGCTGACCACGATCGCCCTCGACCCACATCGTCAACGTGCCCTGCTGGAGCGCGCCTCGCTGGATACCGCGTTCTCCCATATCGAGCTGACCGCCGAGACGGTCCGACGCCAATGCCCCGACGACTTGGTGGAGTTGGCGGCACTCGCGGCGTCTTCGGCCATCCTCGCCGAGCGAGCCAGGGCCCTGCCCCCAGGTGTCCCGATGGCGTTCGCCCGTCTGAGACACGCTCGGCGTGCCATGGATCTTGCGCTCGTCGCACCCTATCCGGCAGAGAAGGCTGTCCGGCTGGCGAAGGTGGCCCGTGTGCTGGCCGAAGTTGGCGACCAGCTCGCCGCTGAGGCCGCAGCGGAGGCCGCACGATGGGCCGACCGGGCCCGACAGGAGAGCGCGCCGCCCAGCGGTGACGAACAGGAGGCGGAGGAGGCCACCGGGGAGGCGGCCGTAGCACTGATGGTCGTCGGTGAGCTGCGCCAAGGCCGCGAACTGCTTGGAAAGCTCGGGGCGTCGGCAGCAGCTGGCGACGAGTCTGGGTCCACCGTGGTGGCACGGGCCGCCTTCGCCGCCCGTTCCCACAACCCCGCTCTAGCGGAAGAATTGCTGGACCAGGCCGAGCGGTATGCCGACGAGCTGGCCGCTGGCTCTCCGGCCGATCCGAGCGCGCCGGTGTCGGCATGGGCCGCCATCGCCGTGGCTGCCGAAGGCGCGCGAGTCGACTGGATGTACGAACGGATCAGCCAGTACGCCCGGGCCTTCCCCTCACGTCTGACCGCCTGCGCCGTCGATGCTTCCGCGGCCTCGGCTCTGGCCGCCGTCCGTCCGGACCAGGCGAACACCCTGGCTGAGCAGGCGGCGCGGCGCCTAGAAGCTGCGCTGAGCGGCCCCGAAGCCTTGCCGGACGACGACGGAGGCGATCTGACCATGCTCCTCGCTCCCATACTGACCACCGTCGTACGGGCCCTGGTAGACACCGGGTCGGTGGACCGTGCACGCGACCTCGTGGCCTGTGTGCCGGAGGAGAGGCATACGGGACTAATGGGGATGGACATGCTCGCCGGGGCCCGAGCCGTGCTCGCCGATGGCCTCGACGACCCAGGAGAGGAGCCGTCAGCAGAGACGCTGGCCCAGCAGGCATACCGGCTCGCGGACCGCGACGAGTTCAACGAGGCGAGCCAGCGCTTGTCTCAGGCGCTGGAAGCACTCGGATCTCCCCAAGACCGAGGAAATCGACGCACCCCGCCACGGGAGACCTGGCTCATCTCGTTGTGCGCCGCGCTTTCGGCCATCGGCCGACAAGGTGACGGCGCGCAGTTGGCTCGGAGTCTGTGGGACCCGGTCGATCAAGTGCAGGCGCTTGCTGCCGCGGCAGCCGCCTCAGCCTCACGGACCGGGCATCTCGAGGATGCGCGACGACTGGCGTATGAGGCCGCCGACCGTGCCCAGACGCTGAAAGGCACCGGCAACTTTTCCTTCTTCGACGGTGCTCCGGGCCGGGAGGTAGCTGACGCGAAAGGCGCCGCCGCACAGGCCCTGGCCCACGTCGGCGAACGTGACCGTGCCTTGGCACTCGCCGAGGAGACCGGCCCGGCGGATCACAACAGAAGGCATCGCGGGCTCGTGGCCGTCGCGGCCGGGCTGCGCTCCTATGACGCGGCCACCGCCGTGGACCTCATCGACCGCCAACGAGAACGCCTCCTGACCGCGGACGCCTCACCGCGTGGTTGGAGCGGTCGTATGGCCGAGCTCAGTGAGCTCTTCGCCGCCATCGCCGATGCAGACGCCGAATGCGCTGACCGCCTTAACCAGGCCGCCGAACACGTGGCGCAAAAACTCAAGGAATCAGAGACCTGGCTGGATACGGAGGACCTTCTTACGGTGCTCCTCCTGCATGCCCGAGAAGAACGCGACGACGCCCACAGCACGCTGACGTCGTGGGAGCAGAGGTCGACCGGCAGCGCCCCGTGGGGGCTGCCGGTAGGGGCCATAGCTATCGCTCACGCGGCACTCGGCGACTTTGAGGCTGCGCGGCATCGTGCAAGCCGCCACAACGTTCCGTACGACCGTGCCGAGGCATTCGCGGCTGTGGCCGGCTATCTCACCCGGACACCGGCAGGCATCCGGGCCGTCTCGGCGTCCACCAGCACCGCCTTCACCGAGACGTTTCGAACGCTTGCCCAGATGCAGATTCCCCCCGACACGACGGAAATGGCTCGGAATGCGCGGCAGCTCACGGCCAGCGCGCTCGCGGGCGACGGTTGGCACTGCGCCTTGCCCGTTCTGGCTCGCCTCGCCCCAGCTGCGGTGGAACGCGTGAGAGACATTGTCTTTACTCACCGCGGGCTTCCACTGCCGAATGGCTGACTCGCATGCCGAACCGCGCAGGCGACACACGGTCGCAATTTCATGATCACCAGGACCTATGCCCGTTCTGATGCCGAGGCCCACTACCGGTGATTTGTTGACTTGGGGCAGGGTCCGCGGTAGGCCGGTAGGTGGGGGATTTCCGCAGGCCGGAGGTGGTCGCGATGGTGACCGCGAGGCGTCCGTGCCCGCCGGCGCCGGGACCGCTGGAGGGCTATGCGACCCGGTTCGACGACCTCTTCTCCTCGCTGGCGCAGCGGCGTGGGTTCCGGGAGTACCTGGCCGGGCTGCTGCTGCCGCGGGATCGGAACAAGACGCTGACCTGCCTGGCCGGAGCGGAGCCGATCGTGGGGGCCCAGCACTCGGGGGTGCAGCGGCTGCAGTTCTTCCTCTCCGAGTCGCGCTGGGACCCCGAGCGGGTCAACGCGCGGCGGCTGGAGCTGCTGCGGGCCGATCCGGCGACGGTCCCGCACGCCGATGGGGTGCTGGTCATCGACGACTCCGGGGACCGCAAGGATGGCACCACGACCGCGCACGTCGGGCGGCAGTGGCTGGGCCGGTACGGCAAGACCGACAACGGTGTGGTCACGGTGACCACGCTGTGGGCGGACGAGCGCCTGTACTATCCGCTGCACGCGGTGCCCTACACCCCGGCCCACCACTTCGAACGGGGCCGCAGCGACCCGGCCTTCCGCACCAAGTGGAAGATCGCCGCGGAGCTGGCCGGCCGGGCCCGGGCCGCCGGATTCCCCTTCCGGGCGGCGGTGGCCGACGGCGCCTACGGCGACCTGGACGACTTCCGCTGCGAACTGCACGCCGTAGGCGTGCCGTTCGTCATGGCAGTCAAACGCCGCCGCGGCATCTGGGCCTACGGTGACCAGGCCCGCACCCCGGTGGACGCCGCCCGCGAGCTGGCCTGGGACGGCCCCGGGGAGCCCGGGGACTGGACGCCCGTGGTGCGCACCTTCCGCGACGGGCACACCGCCATCTGGTGGGCCGCCGATGCCACCTTGGGCTTCTGGGGACCGGACGGCCTGACGCGGCTGGTGGTGGCCACCACCGACCCGGCCACCCTGCCGGAGAAGGCCACCTGGTACCTGGCCACCGACCTGCCCCGGCCCGGCTCGCCCCGCGCCGCCGAGTCCCCCCACCCGCCCGCGGACCTGGCCGAGATCGTACGGATCTACGGCATCCGCACCTGGATCGAGCAGGGCTACAAGCAGGTCAAGGACGAATTGGGCTGGGCCGACTTCCAGGTCCGCTCCGATGCCGCGATCCGTCGTCACCAGACCCTGGTCAACTGCGCGTTCACCTTCTGCTGGGAGACCTGGCTCACCGACCCGGAACCTGAGGCAACGTCGGCACCGGCATCGGACACCGACGCCGGAGAGAGGGGGGAACATATCGGTCCCGCCGTGCTGGCCGAAGGCGATCCGCGCCGTCCGCGGCTGGCTGACCCCCGCGGTCGCGCTGCAGCGCTGGTGGCGGGCCTGGTCCACGGCGCCCCCGCCGACCGAGCTCCAGAGCCTGATCGACGCGGTCACCACCGGGCACACCGTGAGCCTCTACTCCCCGGTTTAACAAATCACCGGTAGCTTGACTCTGACAGAGGTGGGCATTCACCACTGAGCTTCGCCCCACTCTGGGGGCTCCTCTGGAAGGTCCCCGCCCCTGGGGGCCTGCGCGTCGGAGTCGACAGCGGCCCGCACTGGGGGTTCAGGGACGGTGGCGGCGTCAGGGATGGCAGCAGCGCACGCGTCGCAGGTGTCAGCAAGGTGCCAGGTCCGCCCTCGGTCCGCCCGGATGAGCAGAAGCCGCAGCTGGCCGGCGCAGGGACCTTGACGCCGGTGCCATGCACAGGATTTGTCGCGGCACTGGCAGGTACGCAGGTGCGGCGGCAACCGGGACTCCATGAGATGGCGAGCAAGGTGTCGGCGGATCTCCCGGACCACGACACCCGCCGCCAGCGTGGGCAAGGGGCAAGCGCTGCAGCTCAGCATGGGCTGCCCGGACGGACTGCTGATCGTGACGGTCCAGGCGCGTGAGGACTGGGTGATGGTCATCGGTCCCTCCAAGCCGGTATGCGAGTGTCCCCGGTCCTCCTCGCGGGGCGGCTCCGGGCGCGGCCACCGTAGTGCAGACCTCTGCCCTGGCGACTTGGGGTCTTACCCCGCAAAATAGGGCAGAGGTCTGCACTGTCAGGGCAGGGGTCTGCACCGTCGGATAGACCGGTGACGATCTCCCTGCCGCCGGAACCCGACCCGACGGCACTGCGGCAATCCCTCGCCCGCCTGCGCGCCTCCCGCGGCTGGAGCTACGACGAACTCGCCGCCCGCAGCGGCCTGTCCCGTCGCACCCTCATCGAGATCGAACAGGGCCGCACCATCGGCACACTGGCCACCTGGCACGCCCTCGCCCATGCCTTCACCATCCCGCTGGGTGAGCTCCTCGACCCGCTTTGCGCCGGCCACGAACCTCCGAGTTCCGGGCGTTGAGCGAGGCATCCGCAGGTCACCCGAAGGAGAAGCCCGTCTCGAATAACTGCCCTTGAACCGGGTGTACGTCTCATTCTTGTCACCACATCGAAGGGTTCGGGCGGCGCGTGCACGGGCGCTGGGCGTGTCCGTTGGCACGTTTGGCTCCGGCACCTGCGCCACGGGCAGGTCGATTCTGTGTGCCCGCTGTTCCGCGCGGGCCGTCACGGCTTCCGGAGAGGTCCCTTGATGCCCTTCATCCCCACCGACGAACAGGCTGCGGCCCTCGAGACATTCCAAAGCGGCGACCATCTGGCCATCCAGGCCGGCGCCGGGACGGGTAAAACCTCCACGCTTGCCTTCCTCGGCGAGCAGATGCCCGGCCGCCGCGGGCGCTACCTCGCCTTCAACCGGGCCATCGCCCTGGATGCAGCCGCCCGCTTTCCCGCCACCGTGCAGTGCAGAACCGCCCACTCCCTGGCCTACGCTGCCCTCGGTCACCGCTACCGCAGCCGCCTCAACGGCCCCCGCAAGCCCGGCTGGAGAATCGGCCAGGACCTGGGGATCAACACCCCCGTACGTATCAGCGAGATCGACCTCATGCCCGCGACGCTGTCCAACGCGGTACTGCGGACGGTGACCCGCTTCTGCCAGTCCGCCGACACAGAACTGGCCCACCATCACGTCCCGCACCTGCGGCGCCTCGACGAGGACGAAGCACACACGGAACTCGCCGACCTGCTCCTGCCGTACGCCCGCAAGGCGTGGGCTGACCTGCAGGATCCCCATGCAGGTATGGTGCGCTTCGAGCACGACCACTACCTGAAGATGTGGGCCTTGACCGACCCCGTTCTGCACGGCGACTTTCTACTGCTGGATGAGGCGCAGGACACCAACCCCGTGCTCGAGCAGATCGTCCTGGCCCAAAGAGAGCGGACCCAGATCGTCATGGTCGGCGACTCCGCCCAGGCCATCTACGGCTGGCGCGGCGCCCGCGACGTGATGACCCGCTTCACCGGCCGCCACCTCACCCTCACCCGCTCCTTCCGCTTCGGCCCCGCGCTCGCCGCTGAAGCCAACCGGTGGCTCACCCTCAGCAAGGCCCCGATCCAACTCACCGGAACACCCTGCATCCCCACCACCATCGGCCCGCACTCAGGCCATCCGGACGCGGTCCTGTGCCGCACCAACATCGGGGCCATCACCGAAATCCTCGCCCTTCTCGAAACCGGCACCAAAACGGCCCTGGCCGGTGGCGGTGACGCACTGCGTGCCCTGGCCCAGGCCGCCAGCGACCTCATCCAGGGCCGCCGCACCCATCACCCCGAACTCGTCCTGTTCACCACCTGGGCGGCCCTGCGCGACTACGCCGAGCGCGACCCAGCCGGAAGCGACCTGCAACCCTTCGCCAATCTCGTCGACGAGCATGGCCCCGACGCCATCCTCCACGCCGTGAACCGCCTTGCTCCCGAAGCCCACGCCCAGGTCACCGTTTCCACTGCCCATAAAGCCAAAGGCCGGGAATGGGCCCGCGTGCGCATTGCCCCCGACTTCACGCCTCCCCCCGACACAGACGAGGTCGATGCCTCGGGCCACCCCGTACCGGGCCCGATCGACGAAGCTGAAGCCCGCCTGGCTTACGTGGCCGTCACCCGCGCCCGCCACCACCTCGACCCCACCGGCCTGGCCTGGATCAACCAACACCCTGACAGCCCGCCCATGGCCCGGTGACACAGTTGACGTGCCGCCTGATCGGCTCCGTAGGCGGCCAACTGTGCCACAGACAGCGCCTGCTGCCTTGAGAGGGCGTTTGATGTTGATTCGCGATAGGTATTTTGACCCGCTTTGCCGTATTAATCGGCACCGCGCACAGCCTGAAATGCCTGGAAGTTCCGCACTGGTGAGAACCTTCCGCCCCATTGCTAAACCAGACGGAATCCAGCTCCGATAAGCTGATCAAACGGGCACACAAGCCGGCACCCGGAAAGCCGTGAAGGCGCGCGTAAGGTGCGAATCAACCCGAAGACTGCTGGCCGCAGGAGCGACTTAGCGCCACAATCCATCCCTAAACGCCCTCTGAGAGGGCGTTTAGGGGGCGTCGATTAATTAATGAGGCGTGTCGCGTCATCCTGGCGTTGATGTTGCGTGCATGACGTACGTGGCGAGTTGGCTGGGGTCGATGAGCCGGACGGGTAGTGGTTCTGCGCGGTGGCCGTGCTGCTGAAGCAGGGGGCGGACCTGCTTGATCAGGGCGCGGATCTGGTTCTCGCCGACCCGGAACAGATGGGCGGTCAGCGAGCAGGGAAGCCCGCGCTGATCAAGGAGGGTGGCCCAGATCATGTTTTCCACGGCGAGTTTGCGGTGCCTGGGGCGCTGACCGGTGGGGAGCTGGTCGATCAACCTGCTTACACCAGTGGTGAGTTGGTCGAGATCATGGCGGGTCATCCCGGTCAGTACGGGGTGGGTTGCCATGGTGGTGTCGAAGGTATG
>NZ_JBHSPC010000027.1:0-48462 GCF_042656345.1 Streptomyces incanus | reverse complement strand
CCCAGGAACGATCATCGCGGACCCGACCTCACCCCCGCAGCGAATTGCGCAGCAGAGTCGAAGATGTCTGGTTCTTTGGCAGCTTCTACGGCCACTCTCCTCTCGAGTGGCCCATACGCGTCCCTGGAGGCGCCGGACCCTGGCAGAGCCATGTCCAGGGGAACCTGCGCGACGAGCCTGGTCCGACGCACCAGCCGAAACGCGAAGCGGGACACCTCAACTGATCCAGGGAGCCGGACGCTCGTATGACACCGCCCGCCCGGCCGACACCGTGCCACCGAGTGTCAGGACGCGTCAGACCGCACCGTCATGACCTCCCTCGTCGCATGCGGTTCTGTATCAGGAGAGCCGTCCCGGCCACCGGGCAAACCTTCGCTGGTGACGAAGTAGAAGACAGGGAGCATTACGAACACCGCGATCGCCAGCAACGGTGCGACGAACACCCCAAGGAGGCCGGCGACGGTGTAGGCGACGGCTCCAGCCCAGGAACGAAGCTGTCCGTGCCGCACGTACGTGTCCTCCACGTCAGGGTCGAGCAACTCGGGTCGGCGGGCGATCTGTTGGTAGAAGACCACCCAGCTCAGGCACATCGCTGCGGCGAGGCCGGCGTAGAGAGCGACGGCCACCCGCGCGTCGGAGCCCGTGGGGTCGGCCTGCAGTGCGTCCGCGACCACCGCGGTGGGGAAGGAAAGCGCCGCCGTGGTGAGCAGTAGAAACAGGTTGGCGGCATGTAGTCCGCGGTCCATGGCCCTGATACGCGCGAAGGCCTGGTGGTGGTTGAGCCAGATCACGGAAACATAGCCGAAGGACGCCAGGTAGCCGAGGTAGGCAGGCCACTGAGCCAGCAAAGCCTGGCCAAGGCCGCCCGGCTTGTGCGGCGGACCAGCGAGATTGAGGGCCAAAAGCGTGACGGCAATGGCGAACACACCATCACTGAAGGCCTCAGCCCGTGTGGTCTCAGAACGAGAGAACTTGTGAGAGTGGCTCCGGGACAAGCTGGCTCCTTAAGTACTTGGCTCATGTCGGATTCGGGCGGTTTTCATCGTCGGCGGCCCCGAGGGCTCGAACCGTCCGGCAGAGCTTGAGCCAACCACATCCGAGCGAGGCCCTCTGGCGGGCATTGCACCGAAGAGGCCCCCCACCCTCGGAGCGGCGCGCGGTTCACCGCCCGCCAGGTTACAGATTTCAAGGCCCGGCAACTGAGATCGCTGCCCGCGACCCGTGCGGTCCGGGAGGCACGACGACCGGGCCGCACGGACGCGGTGCGGGGAGTGTTCCGCGTAGCTGTCCCTACCGCCTGTCAGCTCGTCGCGCGTACCGCTTCGCGGATCAGATCCGCGACCTCCTTGGGACGGGAGACGGCGACGGCGTGCGACGCGCCCTCGATCTCGACGACGGTCGCCCCTGCGCGCTTCGCGGTGAAGCGCTCCACCTCGGGGTTGATGGCCTGGTCCGTGCCGGCCACCAGTGCCCAGGACGGCTTGGCCTTCCATGCGGCGGCGGTGGCTGTCTCTCCGAAGGCCGCGGCGGCGAGCGGCCGCTGAGCCGCCGCGAGGACCTTCGTGACCTCCGCCGGCACATCGGCGGCGAAGACCGACGGAAAGACCTCCTCGGCGATGGTGACCTTGACAGCAGGGGCACCGTCCGCGACCGGATAGGTCCACTGCTTGAGGTTGCTCACCAGCGGCGAGGCGGGGAAGCGGCCCTGAAGTTCACCGAGACTCTCGCCCTCCTCGAGGACATAGGTGGCCACGTAGACCAGCCCGACGACGTTGTCGGCGGTGCCGGCCACGGTGATGAGCGCACCGCCGTAGGAGTGGCCGACCAGTACGACGGGACCATCGATCTGGGAGGCAACGGAGGCAACGTAAGCGGCGTCGGCCGCAAGGCCACGCAACGGGTTCGGCGGGGCCATCACGGCAATGCCGTGATGGCCCCGCAATTCCACGATGACCCCGGACCAGCTGGCCGCGTCGGCGAACGCGCCGTGGACCAGGACGACCGTGGGCACGGAGGTGGTCATGTGCGCGTTGTCTCCTCGGACTCAGACGGCGTACAGGGCGGTGTGCAGGGTGCGGACGGTCAGGGCGATGGCGGCCTCGGCCGCGTGGGTCCCGCGCAGAGCGTTGAGCATGACAAAGTCGTGGATGATGCCCTGGAACCGCACGGCCGTGACCGGCACGCCTGCCTCACGCAGCTTGTTGGCGTACGCCTCGCCCTCGTCGCGCAGCACGTCGGCCTCGCCGGTGATGACCAGCGCCGGGGGCAGGTCCTTCAGCTGCTCCACAGTGGCCCGCAGCGGGGACGCGGTGATCTGGGCGCGCTCGTTCTCATCGGTCGTGTACTGGTCCCAGAACCACTGCATGCCGTCCCGGCGCAGGAAGTAGCCGGTGGCGAACTGGTGGTACGAGCCGGTGTCGAAGTTCGCGTCGGTCACCGGGTAGAACAGCACCTGTTGCACCAGCGCGATGCCGCCGCGCTCCTTGGCCATCAAGGTCAGCGCCGCGGTCATGTTGCCGCCGACGGAGTCCCCGGCCACCGCCAGCCGCGCACCGTCGAGTCCCTTGGACGCGCCCCGCTCCACGACCCACCGCGCGACCGTGAAGCTCTGCTCGATGGCGACGGGGTAGCGGACCTCGGGCGAGAGGTCGTACTCGGGGAAGACCACGGCGGCGTTCGCGCCGACGGCGAGTTCGCGCACCAGACGGTCGTGGGTGTGGGCGTTGCCGAACACCCACCCGGCACCGTGGATGTAGAGGATCACCGGAAGGGTGCCCTCGGCGCCGGCGGGCTTGACGATACGAGTCCGGACACTGCCCGTAGGACCGCCCTCGACGGTGATCCACTCCTCGTCGATCGCCGGCTTCTCGACGTCGCCCGACTGCACCTCGTCGACGGCCTTGCGCCCTTCCGACGGGGCCAGATCGAACAGGTACGGCGGGTTGGCGGTCGCCTCCGCGAACGCGGCTGCCGCGGGCTCCAGCACGGGCTGAACCGGCGCAACGGCATCGGACATGCGAATCTCCTGGAATTGTGTTGGGGACGCCGGTTCTTCCGGCCCGCGGGCCGGGAAGCATGTGCCGAATGCTCCGGTGCCGCCGACTGCCACGCTAAAGCCGGCTGACAGGCACTCGTTGCCCGCGAGCGCACCACCGATGTCCCCACAGTGCACGGAAGTCGTCCGGCCCCGGTCCCTGATCGACGGCACGGGAATCCTGTGCACTGTGCGGAACCATCCAGTGCGCTGAGGGAACAAGCAACGGCGTCCGCCGCGCCTAGCGTGATGGGCGAACACACATGCGTTCCCGCATCCTCCGTCCGCCGACATCCCATACAGCGGACATCTGGAAGCCGTTCCTCGCCGAAGGGGTTGTACTCACGTGTCAACGATGCCGGTCGGCGGACTGGTTCCCCAACCCACCGACGAAGCTGCGGACCTCGTCGTCCGCAACGCGAAGGTCCATACGGGAGACCCGAACCGCCCGCACGCCGAGGCACTCGCCATCAGGAGCGGTGTCATCACCGTCGTCGGCGACGACATGGACGTGGCCCCGCACGTCGGTGCCGTCACCAAGGTGGTGGACGCCCTCGGCCGGCGGGTGGTCCCGGGCCTCAACGACTCCCATTTGCATGTCATTCGCGGCGGCCTCAACTACGTGCTGGAACTGCGCTGGGACGGGGTGCCCACGCTGCGTCAGGGCCTGACGATGCTGCGTGAGCAGGCCGCGCGCACGCCCAAGGGACAGTGGGTGCGGGTGGTGGGAGGCTGGTCGGCCGAGCAGTTCGCCGAGCGGCGGCTGCCGACCGTGGCGGAGCTGAACGCCGCGGCCCCGGACACCCCCGTATTCGTGCTGCACCTGTACCAGTCGGCCGTCCTCAACCGAGCGGCGCTCAAGGCCGCCGGATTCGACAGGAACACCCCCGACCCCAGGGGCGGTCAGATCGTACGCGGCCGGGACGGGGAGCCGACGGGCATGCTGCTGGCCGCACCCAGCGCCCTCATCCTCTACTCGACCCTGGCCAAGGCGCCGGTGCTCCAGGGCGAGGACCAGAAGACCTCGACCCGTCATTTCCTGCGTGAACTGAACAGGTTCGGACTGACTTCTGCCATCGACGCCGCCGGCGGATTCCAGAACTTCCCCGACAACTACAGCACCGTCACCGAACTGGCGAAGACCGGCCAGTTGTCGCTGCGGATCGCCTACCACCTCTTCCCGCAGACGGCCGGCCAGGAGATAGCCGACCTCACCCGCTGGATCGAAATGGCCCGGCCCGAGGACGGGGATGCATGGCTGCGCCTCAATGGCGCGGGAGAGAATCTCACCTGGGCGGCGGCGGATTTCGAGAACTTTGCCCAGCCACGTCCAGAACTCGCCCCCGATTACGAAGCGGAGTTCGAGAAGGCGGTACGTCTCCTCATGGAGAACGGCTGGGGATTCCGGCTGCACGCCACGTATGACGGGACCATCCGCCGGGATCTCGCGGTCTTCGAGAAGCTGGCCGCGGAGGGGCTCTTCCCGGCCGGGAATCGCTGGCTGTTCGATCACGCGGAGACCGTTTCCCCGGACAGCCTCGACCGCGTCGCCGCCCTCGGCGGAGCCATGTCCGTGCAGAACCGCCTGTCCTTCCAGAGCGACGCGTTCCTGAGCCGCTACGGTCCCGGAGCCGCCGCGGACGCTCCGCCGATCCGGGCCATGCTGGACCGCGGGCTGACCGTGGCCGCCGGCACTGACGCCACCCGGGTCTCCACGTATAACCCCTGGGTCGCCCTGCACTGGCTGGTCAGCGGCCGCAGCGTCGGTGACCTGGTGCTCCGCCCGCGGACCAACCGTGTCGACCGGCAGACCGCGCTGACGATGTTCACCCGTGCCGGCGCCGCGCTGACCGGCGAGGAGGACGTCAAGGGCGTTCTGCGCCCGGGGTACTACGGCGACCTGGCTGTCCTGTCCGAGGACTACTTCACGGTGCCTGAGCCGGAAATCCCCCACATCGAGTCGCTGCTCACCGTCACAGGCGGCCGGATCGTCTACGCGGCCGCCGAGTACGAGGGCCTCGACGAGGAACTGCCGCCCATCAGCCCCGCCTGGAGCCCGGTGGCGCACTTCGGCGGCTACCAGGCGTCCCGGCAGGGCCTTTCGGGCGTCCGCCAGGCGGAGTCGCTCGGCGAGGCCGTCGCCGAGTCCGAGCAGCACCGCGCGTGGCGCGTCGCCCGCGGTCTCGTCCCGGCCACCGCAACGCCCTTCGATCCCTGCTTCGCCCTCTAGAACTCCTGGGCGGGGCCGGGCTATGAGCCGGCCCCGCCCGGGCCCCTTCCAGTCCCGTCACAAGACGGTTTCACTCCGGCGCCGACGCCCCATCCGCGCTGCTTCCCATGGAAAGGCACCCTCATGGTCGACATCACCCAGGTCACCGCAGCTCCCAGCCCCGACCTGATCACACCCGACAACTGCGCTGTGCTGTTCGTGGACCACCAGCCGCAGATGTTCTTCGGCACCGGCAGCGGCGACCGGACCGCGATCATCAACGCCACGGTGGGCCTGGCCAAGGCAGCCAAGGTGTTCGATGTCCCCGTCGTCCTGAGCACCGTGGCCGCCGAGTCCTTCTCCGGCCCGATCATGCCGCAGCTGCCGGCCGTCTTCCCCGACTACAAGATCATCGACCGCACCTCGATGAATGCCTGGGAGGACCCCGCGTTCGTCGAGGCGGTCAAGGCGACGGGCCGCAAGAAGCTCGTCATCGCCGGTCTGTGGACCGAGGTCTGCGTCGTGCTGCCCACGCTCTCCGCCCTCGCGCAGGGTTACGAGATATACGTGGTCATCGACGCCTCCGGCGGCGTCAGCCCGCACGCCCACGACCACGCAGTGCAGCGCATGGTCCAGGCCGGCGCGGTCCCGGTCACCTGGATGCAGGTGCTTCTGGAGCTCCAGCGCGACTGGGCCCGCACGGAGACATACGCGGCCGTGACGGACGTGGTGAAGGAGCACGGCGGCGCGTACGGCCTCGGCATCCTCTACGCGCAGGCCGTCATCGGCGCGCACGCGGCGGGCTGATGACGCGCCGGTCGAACAGCGCCAAGGACGGATGTCAGGAATAGGCGGGAAACGATGAACGCTGGATTGCTGGTGCTCCGGGTGGCGGTGGGGCTCCTCATCGCCGGCCATGGAGTGCAGAAGGTGAGCTTCCGGCTGGGAGGCAACGGATTGGCAGGCGGAACCGAGGAGTTCCGCCACGACGGCTTCCGCGGCGGCCGGCTGACCGCGATCGTCGCGGGAGGCAGTCAGATCGGCGCCGGCCTGTTCCTGGCCGCCGGTCTGCTCACGCCGCTGGCGGCGATGGCCGCGATGGGGGTGATGACAGTCGCGGGCACCGTCAAGTGGCCCAAAGGACTGTGGGTAAAGAACGACGGCTACGAGTACCCGTTGGTCCTGGTCATCGTCTCCGCCGCGCTGGCTCTGACCGGACCCGGCCAGTGGTCCGTCGACCACGCCCTCGGCGCCAGCCCCTGGCCGCTGTGGCTGGTCGTCGCGGCGATCCTGGCCGGCCCGGTGAGCGGACTGCTCGCCCGCGTCGTGCTGCGCCGCTCGCCCGCCGCGCCGGAAGCGGCCATACCGAAGGGAACGCCCCATGCGCCAGTTGCTGAGTGACGCCGGCCGCACGCTCGTGCCGCCCCGAGGGGAACGCCACGGCCCGCTGCCTCCCCTGCTGCTGACGCTGACGGTGGTCACGGGCCTGATCGACGCCGTGAGCTTTCTCGGCCTCGGGCACGTCCTCGTCGCCAACATGACCGGCAATGTGATCTTCCTGGCGTTCGCACTGGCGGGCGCCGCGGGCCTCTCCGCGTCCGCCTCCGTCGTCGCGCTGGCCGCGTTCCTCCTGGGCGCCCTCGCCGGGGGCAGGCTCGGCAGCCGGTTCGCGGCGCACCGGGGACGCCTGCTGACGGCGGCCACCGGCGTGCAGGCGGTCCTGGTCGCCGTCACCGTGGCGGTCGCCGCGGCCGGCGGCGGCCGGGTCACCACTGGTGTCCAGTACACGCTGATCGTGCTGCTGGGGCTCGGTATGGGCCTGCAGAACGCGGTCGCCCGGCGCCTCGGTGTGCCAGACCTCACCACGACCGTGCTGACGCTGACTCTGACGGGGCTGGCCGCGGACTCCGCCCCGGCCGGCGGTGCGGCGCCGCGACCCGGCCGCCGGATCCTGTCCGTGCTGGCCATGGTCCTCGGAGCCTTCGTCGGAGCTGTCCTCCTCCTGCACGGTCATCTCGTGCTCATCCTGGGCCTGGCCCTGCTGCTGACCGTGCTCACCTCCGTGATCACGCACCGCCTGTCGGCCGCCGACGCCGCCTGGATCCGGCCGCCGTCCTGAGGGAACGGGACCGACCGGCCGCGGGATGCCGCATGAAGTGCCGGAGGCCTCCTCGTCCAGGGGGCCTCCGGCACGACGACGATGTCACGCGAGGAGTGGCAAGAAGATCCGATGAGCGCCGCACCACCACCGTCACCACCAGTACCCGCAGAATCAGAGTCCCCATGGGCGCCGCTCGCGGCGCGCGTTTTCCGGGCGCTGTGGATCGCCCAGCTGGTCTCCAACATCGGCAGCTGGATGCAGACGGTCGGCGCCCAGTGGCTTCTGGTCGGAGACAGTGCCGCCCTGGTGACGCTCGTTCAGGCCGCCTCCAGTCTTCCCGTCGTGCTGCTGGCCCTGCCCTCCGGGGTCGTCGCCGACCGCTTCGACAGGCGTTCGGTGCTGCTGGCCGCGCAGTTCGTGATGCTCGCGGTGTCCGGTGCGCTGGCCGTGCTGGCGTTCACGGACGCGCTCACGCCGGAAGTGCTGCTCGTCCTCACCTTCCTTCTGGGGTGCGGCACTGCGCTGATGGGCCCGGCCTGGCAGGCAATCCAGCCGGAGTTGGTGGAGCGCCGCCTACTCGGTCAGGCGGCGGCGCTGGGCGCGGTGAACATGAACTCGGCTCGAGCCGTCGGCCCGGCACTCGGCGGGGCGGTGGTCGCGGCGGCGGGCGCAGGATGGGTCTTCGCCTTCAACGCGGCCTCCTACCTGGGCATCGCGGCTGTCCTCATGATGTGGCGGCGCCCGGAGACGGCCTCCCCCGCCGCGGAGCGCGAACCGCTGCTGGCCGCCCTGTCCGCCGGCCGCCGCTATGTGTGGAACGCCCCCGGTGTGCGCCGTGTCCTTCTGCGTACGCTCCTGTTCATCCCCGGCGGCGCCGCCCTGTGGGCACTGCTGCCACTGAGCGCGAGCCGCTCCCTCGGCCTAGGCTCGGGTGGATACGGACTCCTGCTGGCGGCAGTCGGCACGGGGGCGGTGACGGGAGCCTTCGCACGGCCCCGCATCCACCGCGTGCTGGGGGCCAACGGCACCCTCGTCGCCGGCGCGCTGGGGTTCGCCGGTGTACTGGCAGTGCTGGGCACGGTCCGAACACCGTGGCTGGTGACGGTCGCCCTGCTACCCGCGGGTCTCGCCTGGATCGGTGTACTGTCCACGCTCAACGCAGCCGTGCAGACGCGGCTTCCGGGCTGGGTCAGGGCTCGGCGGACTCGACGGCCGTTATCGCGGTCGTCGCCGCCCGTTGTGCCTGGGGCACGGCGTTCAGGCATCGCAGTTCGTCGAAGGCGGCCCGGCTGCCGAGCAGTACGGTACGGAGCGCGGCCCTGGCCTCGGCGGCGGTGGCCAGATGGGCTCGCGCCCGGTGGTGGGCGCGCCGGGCGTAGACCAGGTCGGCCACCCACACGACCAGCTCGGCCGCCCCCAGGAGGGACACCGCCCACAGCAGCAGGATCTCGACCAGGCACGCGGTGATGACGGCCGCCACCAGGGGCGCGCAGATGCCCGCGGGCAGACCCGCGACGGTCTCCACGTCGGTCGTGAGCCGGGCGAGCAACGTCCCGTCGCGTTGTCCGCGCAGCTCACGGGGGGGTGTGAGGCGGGCAGCGCCACGGGCCAGCTGGGCGCGCAGCCTCACGGAGGCGGTCAGCACCGTCCGGTGGCTGACCAGGCGTTCGAGGTAGCGCAGTCCGGTGCGGGCCAGGGCCAGGGTCCGTACGGCGCTGGAGGGGTACATCCAGGACCAGACGGTGTTGGCCTGGAGGGTGACCACGGCGCAGGTTGTCAGGAACCACCCGGACACGCCGAGGAGTGCAGCACCGCCGAGTTCGCCCGCGGTGGCCAGCAGCATGCCATGCAGCAGGGCGCGGCGCCCAGCTGCCGCGCGAAGCAGGCGCCAGGCGCCGGTACGGTTCATCGGGCTCTCCCGTGGTCCAGCGTGATGACCTGGTCCGCCAGCGGCAGCAGTGCAGGACTGTGGGTGGCGAGCAGGACCGTACGGTCGTGGGCGAGCATCCGTAGCGCTGACAAGACCCGCTGCTCCGCTTCCGGGTCGAGGTGGGCGGTGGGTTCGTCCAGACACAGCAGGGGTGCATCCCGCAGCAACGCCCGGACGAGAGCCAGTTGCTGGGACTGGCCGGAGGACAGACCGATGCCGCGTTCGCCGAGTGGGGTGTCCAGTCTCTGAGGCAGCGCGGTCAGGAGGTCTTCGAAGCCGAGGGCGGCGACGACACCGAGCAGGTCGTGGTCGCTCGCGGTGGGCCAGGCCAGGAGAAGGTTCTCGCGCAGGGTGCCGGGCAGCAGATGGTCCGGCTGGCCCACCCAGCAGACCCGGCTGGGATCCGCGCCGCGGGAACGGCCCGTCCGTCCAGCACATGGAGCGCGTGTCCGTCGTGCGGGACGGACAGACCCGCCGCGACGGCCAGCAGGCTGGACTTGCCCGCCCCGCTCGGCCCGGTGACGACGAGGCACCCGGCCGGTGCGAGCTGCACACTGACGCCGTCCAGGGCAGGTGCCTCCCGTCCCGGTGCCGGACCGTGACGGCTTCCAGGCGCGCCCCGGCAGGCGCCGCGCCACGCCGCCCCGACCGGTTCGGCGGGGGGTAGCGCGTTCTCGCCGGATGTGTCCAAGACCACGGCCAGCAGTTCAGCGGCGGCGGCCTGGGCGCGGGCGTGGTAGCTGGCGGCCGGGTCCCGGGCTGGGGCAAAGTAGGCGGGCACCAGGACGAGGACGAACAGCGCGGCGGACAGGCTCATGCGGTCCGGGACGACGGGCAGGTGCAGGTAGTCGAGCAGGACCAGGCCGCAGTAGTTCGCCACCACGGCGAGGGTGCCGGTGATGAGCAGTTCGACCCACGCGGTCGACAGGAACGCGATGCGCAGCACCTTCTCGGTCCGTCGGGCGACTTCCCCGTCGTCCCGCTCCAGGGCGCGGGCCGCCTCGTCATGCGCGCCGAGCCCGGCCAGGGTGGGCAGTCCGCGCAGATGGTCCAGCAGCCTGGCCTGATGGCCGCGGATCGCGGACAGCTGGGCGCGGACGGCGGTCTGTGTGCCCAGGCCGATGACCTTCAGGTTGGCCGGTAGCAGCGGGGTAGCGGCCAACACGAGCAGGGCGACGAACCAGCTGCGGCAGGTGATGGCGGCCAGCACGAGACCACTGCCGAGCAGCATGGTGGGCCGGGCGGGCAGGTAGCCGGTGAGCCAGTCGGTCAGCTGGTCGACCTCGCCGTCGACGGCCCGGGCGGCGCCGCGTCGCCCAGGGTGGTGGGGGCCGGGCCGCGGGCGGGCAGCGCCGTCTCGATGATCCGGCGGCGCAGGGCCTCGCGTACGGCACGGGCGCCGCGCGCGGCCGCCGCGTCGCCTGCGGCCAGCAGTCCGGCTCGCAGGGCCACTCCGGCCGCTGTCAGGAGGGCGGGAGGCACCACGGCCGCCGCGGGCAGGTCGCCGTGCAGTGCCGATAGGCCTCTTTGCGCGGCCTAGTGTGCTGCGCCGCAAATCACGCGGGTAAGTTGCTACCCTTTTCGCGTGTTGCATCCGGGGCCTCCTGCAGTGTCGATCACGTTGTCCGAGGACGAGCGTGCCGAGTTGGTGCGTCGCGCCGGGGCGCGGGACCGGAGAGCTGCCGAGCGGGCCCGGATCATTCTGGCGTGCGCCGACGGGATGTCGAATGCTGCCGTGGGGCGGCTCGTTGACGTTCAGGCCAAGACGGTGGGCAAGTGGCGCCGGAAGTTCGCGGCCGAGGGGTTGGCCGGGCTGCAGGACGCGGGCCGGATCGGCAGGCCGAAGGCGGAGCTGGTCCTGAGCGAGGACGAGCGGAACCAACTGGTGCGCTGGGCGAGGCGGGCGAAGACCGCGCAGTACCTCGCACTGCGAGCGAAGATCGTGCTGCGGTGCGCGGAGGGCGGGACGAACCGGCAGGCCGCCGCCGATCTCGGGGTCGACGAGTCGACCGTGGAGCGTTGGCGGGCCCGGTTCATCGCCAAGCGCCTGGACGGACTGCACGACGAGCCCAGGCCCGGCCGGCCCCCGTCGATCCTGCTCGACCAGGTCGAAGACGTCATCGTCGCGACGCTGGAGTTCAGCCCGGGCCAGGACACCCACTGGTCGCGGGCCTCGATGGCCGCGCGCACGGGACTGTCGAAATCGACCATCGGGCGGATCTGGAAGAGGTTCGACCTCAAGCCGCACCTGCAGGACTCCTTCAAGCTCTCCACCGACCCGCAGTTCGTCGACAAGGTCGTGGACGTGGTCGGGCTCTACCACAACCCGCCCGAACGGGCGGTGGTCCTCTGTGTCGATGAGAAGAGCCAGATCCAGGCGCTGGACCGCTCGCAGCCGGTGCTGCCGATGATGCCGGGCATGCCCGAACGCCGCACCCACGACTACCTGCGGCACGGCATCACCAGCCTGTTCGCCGCGTTCAACATCGCCGACGGCACCGTCATCGGCCAGCTCCACCGCCGCCACCGCGCCATCGAGTTCAAGAAGTTCCTGGTCACGATAGACAAGGCCGTACCGCGTGAACTCGATGTGCACCTGGTGTGCGACAACTACGCCACCCACAACACCGCCGAGATCAGAACCTGGTTGAGCCGGCATCCGCGCTTCCACGTCCACTTCACCCCGACCGGCTCCTCCTGGATCAACCAGGTCGAGCGCTGGTTCGGTCTGCTGACCGACAAGCTCATCCGCCGCGGCGTGCACACCTCCGTCAAAGCCCTCGAGGACGACATCAAGGCGTGGATCGACACCTGGAACGAGAACCCGCGACCCTTCACCTGGGTCAAAACCGCCGACGAGATCCTGAAATCTCTCGCCGACTACCTCACCAAAATCACCCCGCCAAACAGGTAGCAACTTACCCGCGTGATTTGCGGCGCAGCACACTAGCTAGACGTGGAAACGGGGGACGCGTTGTCCAGGAGCGCACGCGGAGGTGCCCATGAGCGCACCGTAGGCGTCGTCGGGCTTTGGTGTTCGCTCTCGGACCGACAGCCGTGCGCTCAGGGACACGGGGCAGCCGCTGCACAGCCCTAATCTCGGTGCTCGGCACGTCGTTGGAGGCCGTACGGAGGGAGAGGTGTGCGCGTGCACGAGCAGGTGGACGTGGTCGTCGTCGGCCTGGGACCCGGAGGTGAGTACGCCGCGGGCACGCTGGCCGAGGCCGGCTTGGACGTGGTCGGTGTCGAGGCGGAACTCGTAGGGGGTGAGTGCCCGTACTGGGGATGCGTGCCCAGCAAGATGATGATCCGGGCAGGGAACCTGCTCGCCGAAGTCCGCCGTGTCCCGGCTCTCGCCGGAGACACGGACGTCACCCCGGACTGGGGGCGTGTAGCCGGTCGCATCCGCGAAGAAGCCACTGACGATTGGAACGATCAGGTGGCGGCCGACCGCCTCGGGGCCAAGGGGGGCCGACTGGTCCGTGGAAGGGGGCGCCTCGCTGGGCCGCGGCGGGTCACCGTCGAAGGGCGCACGTGGGAGGCCCGTCGCGGTGTCGTGCTGGCCACGGGCAGCCGGCCCCGAATCCCGCCCGTACCCGGCCTGGCCGCGACGCCGTACTGGACCAATCGGGACGCCATGGCGACCAAGGACCTGCCGACGTCGATGCTCGTACTGGGCGGGGGTGCCATCGGCGTGGAGGTCGCGCAGGTCTTCGCCCGCTTCACCTGCCGAGTCACCCTGATCGAGGGGCAGGACCGGCTGCTCGCCCAGGAGGAACCGGAAGCCGGGGAACTTGCCGCGCAGGCCCTGCGGGCGGACGGCGTGACCGTACTCACCGGCGTTCGCGCCCGGCAGGTCAGCTATGACGGCGCCGAGTTCAGTGTCCTTGTGGAAGGGCGGGCGGACCCCTTGCGCGCCGAGCGGCTACTCGTCGCCACTGGGCGCCACGCCGAGTTCGCCGACCTGGGCGTCGAGACGGTGGGGCTCGATCCCGCGGCGGGGATTGTGCCCACGGACGGCCGGATGCGGGCGGCGGAGGGACTGTGGGCGGTCGGTGACATCACCGGCCACGGCGCCTTCACCCATGTGTCGATGTACCAGGCCCATATTGCCGTCCGTGACATCCTCGACCGGCCCGGCCTCGACGCCGACTACCGTGCGCTGCCCCGCGTCACCTTCACCGATCCTGAGGTTGCGGCCGTGGGACTCACCGAGCGACAGGCCCGCAACCGGGGCTTGCGGGTACGGACAGCGGTGGTGCCCAACGCCTCCTCGACCCGCGGCTGGATCCACGGGCCGGGCGGGGAGGGGTTCATCAAGCTGGTCGAGGACGCAGACCGGGGCGTCCTGGTCGGCGCGACCTCCGCAGGGCCGGCCGGGGGCGAGCTCCTGTACGGGCTGATCGTCGCCGTCCACGCGGAGGTGCCGGTCGAGCAGCTCCGGAACATGATCTACACCTATCCGACGTTCCACCGGGCCGTGGAGCAGGCCCTGGCGGCACTGCGCTGATCCGTTCGGCCCGGTCCTGACACGTGCTGCGTCGAAAGACAGGCAGGCCGGCGTGTCGCTCGCCGTGGATCCCGGCTTCGAGCACGGCCTCATGGCCGGCCAGGGGGAGATACGCCTGGCCGACAGCCTGTTGGATCCCGTGTAGTTGGGGTACGCCCAACCGGGTACCGACGCGCTGACACTGACGAACGAGTCGGACGACATCGCACGGACGGTCCTGCTCGGCGGAACCTCGTTCGAGGACGAAATCGCCCCCTGGTGGAATTTCATCGGGCGCAGCCACGAAGATATTGCCAAGGCCCGGGACGATTGGCAAAACTCCTCCGATCGCTTCGGCGCCGATGTAGCCCTCGAGACCGTCTTCCCACACCTGCCCTGCCCAATGGGAGTATCAAGCCGCGCGGGAATCCACCGGGTCACTGAGAGACTCTGTCGAGGATCTTGAGAATCCCCGGCGGATGGGCGTGATCAACCGGCATGCTCGACTCGGTTTCGAAGGTAAACGACCGACGTCGAGGTGTCTGGTGTCCGTCCGCCCCCGCTCCGGTGTGCAGATTCCCGCTCTGACCGCGCAGGTCGCCCGTGCGAGCAACCTCCGCGGAACGACAGCGATGTGGGTGCGCGACCGGCTGGACGGATCATGGCGGGACGAGGACTTCGAAGCCTGGTACCCGCGCGACGGACGCCCCGGGTTATCGCCCGCCCAGCTCGCCACCGTCTGTGTGCTGCAGTTCCTGCTGAACCTGTCAGGCCGTCAGGCGGCGGAAGCGGTGCGCTGCCGCATCGACTTCACATACGCCCTCGCGCTGGAGCTGGACGATCCCGGCTTTCACCACAGCGTGCTGGGCGACTTCCGCGACCGACTCGCGAAGGACGACCGCGCCGATCAGCTCCTCGACCTCGCCCTGGAGCGACTCAAGGCCGCCGGCCTGGTCAAAGCGAGGGGACGGCAGCGCACCGACTCCACCCACATCCTCGCCGCCGCACGCGAGCTGACTCGCCTGGAGCTGGTCCTCGATGCGGTCCGTGCCGCCGTGGAGGAACTCGCCCGCACCGCTCCAGAGCTCCTGGACGGGCTGGTCACCGCCGAGTGGGGCGAACGCTACGGTCGCCCGGTCCGTATGCGCAGCCAGCCCAGCCAGCCCAGCCAGCCCAGCCAGCCCAGCCACCCGGTCACCCGCCTCACCCAGGCCGGCACCGACGCGGCCGACCTGCTCACCCGGGTCCAGCAGCACCGGCCCGGCCGCGCTCTGGGGCCGCAGTTGGAGGCTCTGCGCCAGATCATGGTGCAGCAGTTCGTCGTCGATGCCCGCGGCCGACTGCGGCCATGCCGCGAGAAGGACGGACAGCCACCGGCCGGACTGCAGGTCTGCAGCCCCTACGACCTCCAGGCACGCTTCGTGCTGCGCGGTAACACCCGCTGGACCGGCTACCTCGCACAGGCGCCTACAACGTAAAAGGTAACTTCGAGTTCCAGATCGTCGTGGGCGTGACCGCCGAGCTGCGCACCCGCTCACGGCGGGTCGCAGACGGCCGACCTGCCCGGCGCTATGGTCGCAGGGCGGGTGGTGGCCTCGACGGTGTCCCACCGGCATCGGGCCGGGTGCGGTGAGTCCGCCACCGGCTGGGGGCACCGATGGACCGCCCACAGGTCACGGTCGAGTTCGCCTTCGACCGGCTGGGCGCGGTGGAGCTCGCCGCCGCCTACCAGATCCTGGTCCCCGTGCGGGGACGCGCTATTCGTCCAGGCCAACGAGGTGATGGCCATGATTCCTGCAGCGCTGTACGCCCGCGTGTCCTCGGCCCGGCAGAAACAGCACGAGACGATCGACAGCCAGGTCACCTGCCTGCGCGAGCACGCGCGCAAACAGGGGTGGGAGGTGCCCGAGGAGTGGGTGTTCACCGACGACGGATGGTCGGGCTCGACCCTGGTGCGTCCGGCCCTGGAGCGGCTGCGGGACCTGAGCGCCCAGCGGCTGGTTGACCGGGTGCTGTGCTACGCCCCGGACCGGCTGGCCCGCTCCTACGTTCACCAGGCGCTCCTGGTCGAGGAGTTCACCGCGAACGGCACCGAGGTGGTCTTCATCCGCAACCCCGAGGCCACCACCCCGGAGCAGGCCCTGCTGGTGCAGGTCCAGGGAGTGATCGCCGAGTACGAACGGGCCCAGATCGCCGAGCGCACCCGCCGCGGCAAGCTGCACCGGGCCCGCTCCGGGCAGGCCAGCGTGCTGGGCCGGGCCCCGTACGGCTACCGGTACCTGTCCAAGGCGGAGCACGGAGCGGCCGCCTACGCGGTCGACCAGGCCGAGGCCGGCGTGGTGGCGCGGATCTTCCACCGGTACGCGGCCGGGGGGATCTCCATGCGGGCCCTGGCCCGGGAGCTGTCGGCCGCGGGGATCCCCTCGCCGCAGGGCAGGCCCGAATGGGACGCGGGCACGCTGGGCCGGATGCTGCGCAACCCCGCCTACGCGGGCCGGGCCTGCTTCGGCAAGACGCAGACCGCCCCCGCTCCGCCGCGCCCCAACCGCACCTCGCGGCGGGCCGGACGCGCCGTGCCGGCGCAGGCCGGGGTGACCGCCCGGCCACGGCAGGAGTGGATCGAGATCCCGGTCCCCGCGCTGGTCAGCGAGGAGGTCTTCGCCCTGGTGGAGCGGCGGCTGGCGGAGAACGCGAAGTTCTCCCCACGCCACACCAAGGAGCCCGCGCTCCTGCAGGGACTGCTGGTGTGCGACCTGTGCGGGTACGCCTACACCCGGACCTCGCAGGGACCCGGCCCGAAGAAGTACCACTACTACCGCTGCTCGGGCACCAACGGCTGGGAACTGCCCCAAGGCCGACGCGTCTGCCCCAGCCGCCCGCTGCGCGCCGACGAGCTGGACCAACTGGTCTGGGAGCACGTGGTCGCCCTGCTCGCCGACCCGGCGCTGGTGCGCACGGAGCTGGAGCGCCGGCTGGAGCGGATGCGCGACGCCGACCCGGTCCGAGCCCACCAGGAGCGACTGCACCGACAGGTCGCCACCGTCGACGCGGCCATCAACCGCCTGATCGGTGCCTACCAGGAGGACCTGATCACACGGGACGAGCTGCGCGAGCGGATGCCCGCGCTGCGCGCGCAGCGACAGAACCTGCACGGCCAACTGGAGTCCCTGGCCGCCCAGCTCGTCGACCAGCAGGCCTACCTCAGGCTCGCCGACAACCTGGAGGGGTTCCTGGCCCGGCTGCGCGAGAACGCCCGGACCGCGTCGGTCCTCGAACGTCAGCGCGTCCTGCGCGCGGTGGTCAAGGAAGTCCGCATCGGCGCCGACAGGATCACCATCCGGCACTCGATCCCGTCCACCAGTTCCGACCCCACCCCGGGTTACCTATTGCGATGCGGTCGTCCACGTCACCGAAACCTGCGACGACCACAGCGCGAACGTGATCACCGGTGTGGCCACCCTGGTCTCCAGCGGCGACAGCCGGGCCCCGCCCGGCTCAAGCGGCGCCGACTGCTGCCCGCCGAGCACCTGGTCGACGGCGGCTACACCTCCGCCACCGGGTTCGACGCGGCCGCCCGCTCCCACAAGATCACTCTCATCGGGCCGTTGCCCGCCAACAACTCCCGGCAACGTGAGACGGGCGACGGCTTCGCCCGCGGGAACTTCATCATCGACTTCGACCGTCACGAGGTCACCTGCCCCAACGGCAAGGTCAGCGGCAACTGGAACGAGCTTCCGGCCATGGCCCCTTATACGGTGGTCCGGTTCGACAAGCGGCAGTGCGGTCCGTGTCCCGAGCGGTCCTCGTGCACCCGCGGTGCGGCCCGGACGGTGAACTTCCTGCCCCGGCACCTGCACGAGCTCCAGGCCCGCAACCGCACCGACCAGCAGGACCTGCGGTGGAAGCGGACGTATGCCTCCCGTTCCGGTGTCGAGGGCACGGTGAACGAACTCGTCAGCGGCCACCGAGCCCGCCGCTGCCGCTATCACGGCACGGCCAAGACGCATGTGCAGCACGTCTTGACCGCGATCGCCATCAACATCGAACGTCTCAGCGAACAAGAACCCGAGGACTCCACCTACCGCCCGCGACAGCCCACAGCCTTCCAGCAGTACCTCGACGCCTGCGGGCTACCCCGCCCCCTGTGGTGGCGCCAAGGCAAATGACCTTGGAACCTCAAGATCCCCGACAGAGTCTCTCAGTATCCCGGGTCTTTCCTTCTCTCGGTGCTCACCGCGCCACTGCACCGGCGACATCCCGTATGTTTCTCGGAATGTCCGGCTGAAGTGGGAGGGGTTGGTGAAGCCCCAGCGTGCGGCCACCGCCCCGATCGATCTGTGGGTCGCGCCGTCCTGGGAGAGTTCCTCGCGTGCCGCCTCGAGCCGCCGCGCCCGTACCCAGGTGTTGACGGTGGTGCCCTGCATCTGGAAGAGCCGGTGCAGGTAGCGCAGGGAGATGCCGTGCTGGTCGGCGATGCCCTGGGGGGTGAGTCCGGGGTCTTGCAGCCGGGCTTGGACGGATGCCGTGATCCGCTCCCACAGCGCCGGCGCGGGCCGCCTGCTGACCGCTTCCATGGCCAGGGTGGCCAGGATATCCACGGCGATTCGGGCGAGTTCGTCGCGTCGGGTCGCATGGGCACTGATGACCTCGTCGACAAGTCCGCACAGCAGCGGCAGCAACAGGGCCGCCGCGCCCTCACCGGCTTCGTCCACCACGGTGGCCGTCAGTGCGGACAGCTGCCCTTCCTCCAGCCGGAGCAGGGCCCGGGGCATCATGAGGATCCGGGCCCGCTGCCGCTGCGGCAGCACGATCCGGTACGGGCGCCTCGCGTCATGGAACGCCAAGCGGCCGGGCCGGAGTTCGACGGTGCGGCCGTCCTGGAACAGCAATGCGCTGCCGTCCAGTTGCAGACGCACGAGGATGTGGGTGCTGTGGTCGGCGGCCACCAACCGGGCGCTACGCAGAATCGTCCCCGGGCCGAACTCCTCGGTGGCGATCTGAAGAGCGCCCAGGCGCTCGGCGGTCAGCTCGCCCGTCCACGGGCGGCCGCGCTCCACGGCGACCTCAAGGCCCACGAAGACCTGTGACAGCGTACGCTCCCAGGCCGCGACGCGATCGTCGGGAGCCAGGCCCCGGGTGGAAAAGGACACCCCCTGGCCGGGAGTAGTCAGCAAACCGGTCAGCACGGCATTTCTCCCGCCGCGCGGACCGCACGCTCTCGGTCGAGCCAATCCGTGGGAGACAGGCCGTAGGACCTGCGGAAGGCCCTGCTGAACCGGGCGGGACTGGTGAAACCCCAGCGTCGCGCAACCTGGCCCAGGCTGACAGATTTCGGTGGCCGTACCGCGAGTTCCCTGCGGCACTCGTGCAGGCGCAGCTCGCGGACCCATTGGCCCACGCTGGTGCCCTCGGCCTTGAAGAGCCGGTGCAGATAACGGACGGAGATGCTGTGGGCATCGGCGATGGCCTGGGGGGTCAGGCCGGAGTCCGACAGGTGCCAGCGGATGAAGGTCTTGATCCGCAGCAGCAGGACCCGGTCGGCACCCGGCAGTACAGCAGGATCTTTTCCCAACTGGTCCGCCGCCGTGGCCGCCATCAGGTCGATGACGCCCTCGGCGAGTCGCTCCGCCACCGGCGTCGCGTATGCCTCTGAGGTCTCCGCCAGCCGTTCCAGCAACGGGGTGAGCAGGGCGGGCAGACCGCCGCTCGGGCGCACGGCCCGCGCGGTGAGCTGCCGCAGATCGGCCTCCGACCGCCCGAGCAGGGCCCGCGGCACCGCGAAGATCTTCAACTGGAAGCGCTCGGGAAAGGTGGTGCGGAAGGGCCGGATGGTCTCGAAGAACCCGATATCACCGGCTCGCAGCACCGTGGTCCGACCGTCCTGTTCGACTCTGGCCCGGCCGGTGCTCTGGAGCGCCACGAAGACGTCCCGACCGTCGCCGCGGGCTATGAAGCGCGGCGACCGGTGGGCCCGGCCCGGGTCGCATTCCACCGTGGTGATCTGCAGGCCCCCCAGGTGGTCGGTGCGCATGGCGGCGTCATAGGTGCGGCCGTCGGTGGCGATTTCCATCCCCACGAGGGTCGCGAGCACGGCGTCGTGCCAGAAATCCAGGCTCTCGCACGGTGGAACCGAGCGGGTGCTCAGCACCTGGGTTCGTAGCTTCGTTTCCTTGCTCATGGGGTCCCTCTCCTGGTGTTTTTATCCGCATGCTCAGAGCGCTCAGACGGACGCCGTCGACATCGATGCCGGAATACGGCCGTACGCGTCCGCGCGGGCGCCCCTGAGGCCGAATCGGCCAACCACCACGCTGAATCGGCTGATACCGCGTCACGAGCGGGCTCGGCCTCCGTATCGGGACGGTCGCGGCCTCGGGAACAGCCCGCCCAATCAAATAGATGACGTGTCACCCACATTACATCGACACTTGATGTGTCAACTAGACGCATCACGCCCCACGCTCCCCAATCCCACTGATGCAGAAGGCGGTTGACCGCCCGCACCACGTCAAGGGACCCGACCATTCGAGCCGCAACCACGCCGAGCGACTCAGGCGTCGGGGTGTACTTCGTTCTGGCCCTGGGGCTGTTCGAACATCTGGGAGCCGGGCCGGTCTGGCAGAAGCTGGTGGCAGGGCGCTGTCACGTTGTTGAGTGTGTGAGTGCCTGATGGTGTGTCGGGTGTGCTGGGGCCGGGTTCCGGCTTCGTGCTCAGGCCGTGGCAGGCAGGCCGGCGACGCCGGTGACCTGGTCCCAGATGGTGAAGCGGACGGTCATCTCGGCGCGGTAGTGGGTGGCGGTCATCAGGTGGCGGCGGGGCCGGAAGTGCGGTGGGATGCCGCTGAACGCGGCCAGGAACCGCTGGGCCCCGCCGACGGAGCGGAAGCCCTTCATCGCACGTTCGCGCTGCCGGGTGGGCTGGTGGCTGTTCTCGGCCCGGTTGTTCAGGCCTTGGTGGGAGCGGTGCTCGACGGAGGGCATGACCTCGCGGTGGGCCGCGCCGCAGGAGTGGAGCCTGTCGGTGACGATCACTCGTGGCACCGAACACGTCGTTTTCAGCAGCCTGCGGAAGAAGCGCCGGGCCGCAACGGTGTCCCGGCGGGACTGTACGAGGATGTCCAGCACCATCCCGTCCTGGTCGACGGCCCGCCACAGGTACTTCAACTCGCCATTGATTTTGATGAAGACCTCGTCCAGGTGCCATGTGTCGCCGGGCCGGGGCTGCCGGCGGTGCAGCGCGCCGGCATAGGCCTGCCCGAACTTGGCGCACCAGCGGCGGACCGTCTCATACGAGACGACGACACCGCGCTCGAGCATGAGCTCCCCGGCTTCGCGGAACGACAGCGGGAAGCGGTGGTACAGCCACACGCAGTGGGCGATGATCTCGACCGGGTACCGGTGCCCCTTGTACGACGGCGGCGCGCTGTCCACGAACGACCCCTCCCGACATGACCAACCAGAAGTTCATTCCACCCGGTTGGTCAACATGACAGTGCCATCTGGTGTCCTTTCGGGCTCAGGAGAACGGGTCGCCTGAGGACTGTCCCGCTTCACGCTTGCGGCGGAAGTAGTCGTTGATGCCGGTGCGGTACCGGTCAGCATCCGAGCGTGCCCAGTTGCGCATGAGCTCACAGCCGAATACCAGCGAGGTGATCGGCTGCGCCCAGGCCTGAAGCATGCGGTCGATGGCTGTCTGGTGGGTGACCCTTCCGACCGAGCAACGTGAGCTCGGTCAGCACGGCGGCGCCAAGCGTGTAGTACAGGGTGCCCGGCGCCTGGGGGGGGCGCCGTCGTCGTTCATCAGGAGCAGCATCAGGTCCTCGACGATCAGCAGATCGCCCCGGACCGACATCAGCTTCTCGTCCATGAGCTCTTCTTCCTCGCTGTGCCCCCATCGGTCAGCCGAGGAAGGACCGCAGCGCGGCGTTGACGTCGTCGGCGTGCGTCCAGAGCAGCCCGTGCGGCGCGCCCTCGATCTCGAGGTAGTCGGCGTCCGGGAGAAGCTTGCGGAAGCGGCGGGCCGTGACCTCGATCGGCGGGATGTTGTCCGCCGTACCGTGCAGGATCAAGGCCGGCTTGCCGCTGGCCCGGACCGCCTCGACGTCGGCGCGGAAGTCCTCGATCCACGAGGAGACGACGGCGTAGGCCGCCACCGGAGCGCTGGAGATGGCGACGTTCCAACTGCCGGCGACCGCCTCCTGGCTGATCCGGCTGACGAGGTTCTCCTCGAGGTTGTAGAAGTCGGAGAAGAACTGTGTGAACCAGGCGTAGCGGTCCTCCCTCGCCGCTGCCTCGATCCCGTCGAAGACCACTTGCGGCATCCCCTCGGGGTTGTCGTCCCCGGCGAGGAGGAACGGTTCCAGCGAGGCGAGAAACGCGAGCTTCGCGACCCGCTGGTGGCCGTACCGCGAGACGTAGCGGGCGAGCTCCCCGGTGCCCATCGAGAAACCGACCAGGACGACCTCACGGAGGTCGAGGGTTTCGAGCACGGTGTTGAGGTCGGCGGCGAACGTGTCGTAGTCGTAGCCGGACCCGATCTTGGACGACTGGCCGAAGCCGCGACGGTCGTAGGTGATGACGCGGTACCCGGCGGCGAGCAGACTGCGCGCCTGGCGCTCCCAGCTGTGACCGTTCAGGGGATACCCGTGGATGAGGACCACGGGCTGTCCCGCGCCCTGATCCTCGTAGTAGAGCTCGATGGGGGTGCTGTTCTCGTTGCCGACGGTGATGAATCCCATAACGTGGTTCCTTTCCTCGTTGTTCGGTTCTGCTGTGCCGGTCAACAGCCGATGTCGGCCATACCGATGCGGCTGCCCAGGGCGGCTGCCAAGGGCCCGTCGGTGTCGAAGGTGCTCACAAGAGCGCCGTGATGGACGTGCCTGGTGTCTTTCGCCGCGGACAAGAGCGCCTCCTCGAACGAGCGCGCGTCCTGGAAACGGTCCTCCCGCTCCTTGGCGAGAGCCTTCGCGAGTACGGCATCAAGTGCCGGAAGGGCGGTGCCGGCCTGCGCGGGCTGCTCGTGGACGTGTCGGTAGGCAACGGAGAGGGAGTTGTCTCCGACGAACGGTGGCCGCCCGGTTAGGAGTTCGTAGAGCACGCAGCCTGCGGAGTAGAGGTCGCTGCGGGCGTCCACGGTTTCACCGCACGCCTGCTCGGGAGAGAGGTACGAAGGAGTTCCGAGGACCACCTGGGCCTGGGTCAGGGCCGGATCGCCAGTGGCACGCGAAATTCCGAAGTCCACGACCTTGACTGCGCCCTCGGGCGTGATCATCACGTTGGCCGGCTTGATGTCGCGATGGACGATGCCTGCTCGATGGCTGAAATCGAGCGCCGAGAGGATCCCGACCTGATACTGAATCGTTTCGTTGAGCGTGAGCCCGCGCATCCTGAGGAGATCCCGCAAGGACCGTCCCTCGACGTACTCCATGACGATGAAGGGAACCCGGACCTTGCCCGCCGAGCCACCTCCGACTTCCTCGTGCCCAATGTCGTAGATGGAGACGATGGCGGGATGGCTGAGACCAGCCACCGTCACCGCTTCGCGCTGGAAGCGGGACCGGACCACGGGATCTCGCACGAGGTCCTTGCGGAGCATCTTGATGGCGACCGAACGGCCCGAGGGGATGTCGCGACCGCGGTGGACGTGGGCCGTAGCACCCCGACCGATGACGTCACCCACTTCGTACCGACCGTTAATGACTCGATCCGCATTCATCAGCCCTTCTCCGCCGTCCGGGAGAGATCGTGATGGTGATCGTGTCGCCGAGACCGGCTGAGCCCCTTCGGTGCATGTCAGGCTCATCGACGCGGCTCCCAGCGGAAGAACCGGACAGCCAGTGCGACGGCGACGAGAACCCAGGCCATGGTGATCGGCAGGAGGGACAGGGAATCGGCGAGGGGGACGCCGCCGTTCCAGGCGTTGACGATCAGTTCGGTGGCCGCGCCTCCGGGAAGCAGCCGCTTGAACAGGGCGAGGTCCTCGGTGCCGGTGATTCCCACCCAGCTGGCCACCGCGATCACAGACAGGCTCACCGGCAGGGTGGTCACCTGGGCATGCTCTGGGGAGTTCGTGAGTCCTGCCGTGGCCAGAGCCAGGGCGACCAGCATGGCCGTCGTTGCCAGGATCGCGACCGCGAGGAGCGGGATCTGAGCCGGTCCGGTGGCGACCACACCCAGCACGATCAGGATCGCGACCGCTTGGATGAGCGCGATAACGGTGACCGGCAGGACCAGCCCGGCGAGGATGTCCGCGTCGCCCGCGGCGGTGGCGCGCAGCCGCTTGAGGAAGAGGTTCTGGCGGCGCGAGGCCAGCGTGGTCACCGCCGTGGTGTACAGCCCTAAGGCCAGCACGCTGAACATCACGATCGCCGCGATGTAGCCGAGGCCGCCGAGATCGGAGAACACCTCGTGCTGGTAGACGAAGTAGCCGCTGACGACGACCGGGATGACAAGACCGGTGACCAGGACCAGCCGGTTCCGGAAGATCTGGATCATCTCACTGCGAGCGATCTCCAACATGCTGGTGGTTCCTTTCGTGGCAAAGTGCCGTGTGGTTTCAGTCGCGGCTGATGGCGCGGAAGACGTCGTCGAGGCGGGTCGGGCCGGCCTGCAGGTCTCGCAGCTCCACCCCGGTGTCATGCGCCCAACCCAGCAACCGGTAGAGGTCGTCCTGCAGGTTGAAGGTCTCGATGTGGAAGGCCCCATTGAGCGCACCCACGATCGGCGGCTCGGGAGCGCCGGGGGGAAGCGCGAAACTGATCACCGACGGCAGGGCCTGCGTCAGCTCCGCGACCGTGCCTTCCCGACGGAGCGTGCCCTCGTGCATGAGGCCGATGCGGTCGGCGCGCTGCTGGGCCTCCTCCAAGTAGTGGGTGGTGAGCACGATCGTGGCCCCCTCTTCGCGCAGCCTGTCGACAGCGGCCCAGAGGGCGTCGCGGGACTGGATGTCCAGCCCGGTGGTGGGCTCGTCAAGGATGACCAGCTCGGGCCCGCCGTACACGGCGGTGGCGAAGTCCAGTCGGCGCTTCTCGCCACCGGACAGCTGGGAGACCCTGGTGCTCGCCTTGCGGGTGAGGCCGGCGATGCCGAGCACCCGGTCCACGTCGTCGTGTCTCCCGCTCAGCGCGCCGATCAGGCCGACCGACTCCCGCACCGTCAGATCCGGGGAGAAGCCACTCTCCTGCAGCATGATGCCCATCCGCGGCCGCACCGCGCGCCGATCCTGCGGGCTCTCACCGAAGATCCGCACCGTGCCGGAGGCGACCCGGCGGTGACCCTCGACCACCTCCAGGGTGGACGTCTTACCGGCTCCGTTCGTGCCCAGCAACGCGTAGAACTCGCCGCGCTTCACGTGGAAGGACAGGTCACGGACGGCGGTGAAGTCACCGTAGGTCACGTTCAGACGTTCGACGTCGATGACGGGAGTGGCGGGCATGGTGTTTCCTTTCGTGTCCACGAGCCGGTGGCGTCACGGGTCAGGCCCGTTCCCGGGCCGAGGAGGTCCGGCTGACCCGGTCAATGCCGGTTCGTGCCGTGTCATCAGACTCGCGCCGGGCGCGGTGCCTTCGCCTCGGTGGAAGCCCCGATGTCTTTCGCCGGTCATCACGCCCACATTCCGAGCCCCGGCTGTCGGGCTGTGGTTCGCATAGGTAAGAATTACCTAGTCCGGTGCGAACTCGAGGGGAGCCGAAACTGATGGACCTCTTGGGCCGGCGTGCGGAGCGCGAGGCGGTCGAACAACTGCTCACGCAGGCACGGGCCGGGCGCAGCGGGACGCTTGTGGTGCGCGGGGAAGCCGGCATCGGGAAGACCGCCTTGCTCGAGTACGCCCGCGAGACCGCGGCCCCCTCGGGCTTCCGGGTGGAGAGCTCGGTCGGAGCGGAGTCCGAGACGCAGTTCGTGTTCGCTGGCCTGCACCAGCTGTGCGCGCCGCTGCTGGGCCGCGCGGACGCGCTGCCCGACCCACAGCAGGCCGCCCTGGGCGTGGCGTTCGGACTGCGAGCCGGTCTCGCGCCGGACCTCTTCCTGGTCGGGCTGGCCGTCCTCAACCTGCTGGCCGAGGCCGCCGAGGAGGCACCGCTGCTGTGTCTCGTCGACGATGCGCAGTGGCTGGACGAGGCGTCCGCTCAGGTCTTGGCGTTCGTGGCACGGCGGATGTCGGCCGAGCGGGTGGCGCTGGTGTTCGCGCTGCGCGACTCCGGCGCAGGCGACGATCATCCGTTCCCCGGGTTGCCCGCCCTGCGCCTGGAGGGGCTCGGTGAGACCGACGCGCAGGCGCTGCTGGCCGCCGCGGTCCGCACACCGCTCGATGACGGGGTGCGCGACCGGATCGTCGCCGAGGCGCGCGGTAACCCGTTGGCGCTGCTGGAGCTGCCCCGAGGCGCACCCCCGGCACAGTTCGCCGGAGGGTTCGAGCGGCCAGACGTGCTGAGTGTTCCTCGCCGCATCGAGGACGGCTTCCAACGCCGTTCGGCCAGGCTGCCGGCCGAGACCCAACTGCTGCTGTTGGTCGCGGCGGCCGACCCGACCGGCGATACGGCGCTGCTGTGGCGCGCGGCCACCCACCTGGGCATCTCCCCCCAGGCGGCCCTACCTGCGGAGGCCGGCGGGTTGCTGGAGATAGGCGCTCGGGTGCGGTTCCGTCATCCTCTGGTCCGCTCTGCGGTCTACCAGGCGGCCACAGCGCCGGATCAGCGTCGAGCCCACCGCGCGCTGGCCGACGCTACCGACCCACAGGTCGACCCTGACCGGCGCGCTTGGCACCGCGGGCAGGGCGTGCTGGGCATCGACGAGGAGGCCGCCGCCGAGTTGGAGCGCTCGGCCGACCGGGCGCGCTCCCGCGGTGGGCTCGCTGCCGCAGCCGCGTTCCTGCAGCAAGCCGCAGAGCTGACCCCCGAGCCCGCCGCCCGTACGAGACGGGCGCTGGAAGCTGCGCACGCCAAGCACGAGGCCGGCGCGCCCGAGAGCGCCCTGAGGCTACTGACGGTCGCGGCCGCCGGGCCGCTGGACGCGTTGCAAGCAGCACGCCTGAAGTTGCTGCGCGCCCAGGTCGCCTTCCACACCACGCGCGGAAGCGGGGTGCCGGAAATGCTGCTGGACGCCGCCAGGACCCTCACCCCGCTCGATGCGGCCCTGGCCCGTGAGACCTACCTGCACGCGCTCGACGCGGCGCTCGTGACCGGTGACTCCGACCGCGGCGTCCTGGACGTCGCCGAGGCCGCTCGGGCCGCACCTGCACCGCCCAGGTCGCCGCAGCCGCAGGACCAGTTGCTTGATGGCCTCACGAAGACCTTGACGAGTGGATATGCGGCGGGAGCGCTCGTGCTGCGGCACGCCCTGGAGGCGTTTCGCGACAATCTACTCACGGACGCCGAGCCAGACCGCCAGAGCGACCGCTGGCTGCGGCTGGCCTGTCGCAACGCGCTGGCAATCCTCGATGACGAGCTGCTCTACTTGCTGGCCTGCCGTAACGTCCAGCTGGCTCGTGAGGCCGGTGCGCTGGCGACGCTCCCCGACTCGCTGCGCTTCCTGTCCATCACTTCGGTCCTGATGGGCGAACTCGCCCGAGCCGGCGAGCTCGCCACCGAGGCGACGGCCATCACGCAGGCCACCGGCGGCGTACAGCTACGGCACGCTCACATCATCCTGAGTGCCTGGCGTGGCGACCAGACGGAGACCACGGCGCTCAACGCCATCACCGCCCAAGACGTCGCCTTCTCCGACGAGAGTACGGAGGCCTCCATGGCTCAGTACGCGATGGCGGTGCTCCACAACGGGCTGGGCAACTATCCGGCGGCGCAGGACGCTGCGGCACGGGCGTTCGAGTCCCCCGAGCTGTCGCTCAGCAACCTGGTCCACTTCGAGCTCATCGAGTCAGCTGCCCGCGCCGGTCAACTGGAACGCGCGGTCGAGACGATGAAGCAGTTCTGCTCCCGGGCCCGTGCCAGCGGGACGCCGTGGGCGCTGGGAATGGCGGCGCGTTCACAGGCGCTCACGAGCACCGGATCGGCAGCCGAGGATCAGTACCGCGAGGCGATCGCGCAGCTCAAGCACACCCGGATGGGCGGTTACCTCGCTCGTACCCATCTCGTCTACGGCGAGTGGCTGCGCCGCGAACGTCGTCGCCAGGACGCACGCGAACACCTCCGCACCGCCCACCAGCTGCTGTCGGACATGGGGGCGGAGGCGTTCGCCGAGCGGGCCGCCCGCGAGTTGCGCGCCACCGGTGAGCATCCCCGCAAACGGACCGCCCAGCCGACCGACTCCCTCACCGCCCACGAGCTGCACATCGCACGGCTGGTGGCCACCGGGGCGACCTCCCGGGAGGTCGCTGCGCAACTGTTCCTCAGCCCACGCACGGTTGAAGCCCACCTCCGCAGCATCTTCCGCAAGCTGGGCATCACCTCCCGCCGGCAGCTCAGAGAACTGCCGCTTCCCTGACCAGACAGGCAGACCACGGTCAGAAGCTCCGGATGACAATCGTCAAGTAAGGGGTGGCGAGGGGGCCCGACCAGGCCCCGGTCCGGTCGTGTTCCGACGTGCGATCCGGACGCCGGACCCAGGTGGGCCCGGTCAAGTCCCGCTGCGGGTTGGGTTGCGCACCGGCACGGTCCAGCCGCGGCACGCACCCGGGCGAGACGCTGTCCGACCGTCTCGCGTCGGCGCGCCGGCCCACCAGATCCGCCGCTTGGCTGCCCGGTCCGGGTCCAGGGCAGGCTGTCCACCCGAACCAGGCTGGGACCAGGTTGGGTAGACCAGGCTAGGCAACTCTCCCTGACGCGAACGAGCGTCTGCTGCGCGAGTCTGGGGACACCGCAACGCTCCGAAGCGAAAGGAACGTCGTGTTCGCCAGTCCCGTCATCGAAGTTGATGAACTCAACTTTGACGACCTCTGGCCCGACGAGTATCTGACCTTCCACGTGGCGAGCGGGAAGCGCTACCGATCTGATTCGTCTGGCCACCGGGCAACCCACGGTCGACCCGAGATGACGATCTGTCACAGCACCGAAACGGGAGGCTCAACAAACAATGTCCATCGACGTGAACGTGACCAGGAATCCGGACCGGCGGCGCTACGAAGCGTCCGTCGGCGAGACGACGGTCGCCGGATTCATCGACTACCAGGAGACCAGCGAGCTGATCGTCCTGACTCACACCGAGGTCGACCCGACCTTCGAGGGTCGAGGAGTCGGCGGTGCCCTGGCCCGCGCCGCGCTCGACGATATCCGCGAACGAGGACTGAAAGCGCTGGTGATCTGCCCCTTCATCATCAGTTGGCTGCGCAATCACCCCGAGTACCGCGACCTGCTCTACAACGCGGCCCCGTCCAGGGTCAGCGACTAGGTGGCTGACATGACCGACCTGACCCTCGACCCTGTGACCGTGCCGCCGCGATTCCACGGCGACATGGAGTTGTTCGGGCGGGGCGCGGAGACCGCGGCACTCGACGGTGTGCTGGCCCGCGCAGCGGACGGTGCGGGCTCCGGGCTCGTGCTGTGGGGCGAGCCGGGCATCGGCAAGACCGCTCTGCTCGAGTACGCCGTCGACACCGCACCCGACGTCACGGTGTTGCGCTGCCGGGGCACCCGGATGGAGGCGGGCATCGCGTTCGCCGCCCTGCACGAGCTGCTGTGGCCGGTGATGGACCGGTTGGACACGCTCGCCGCCCCGCAGGCCGCGGCGCTGCGCGGCGCGCTGGGGCTGAGCCGGGACGAGACCAACCCGTTCCTCGTCGGCGCGGCCGTGCTGTCGCTGGTATGCGGCATGGCCCGGGAACGTCCGGTGCTCGTCGTGGTGGACGACGCCCAGTGGGTGAACGAGGCGACGGCGCACTGCCTGGGCTTCCTCGCGCGCCGGATCGGCGCCGATCCGGTCGCGGTGCTCCTCACCGGACACGAGGATCCGCATGTCGGGCCGTGGGAGGGGTTGCCGGCGCTGGAGGTCGTGGGCCTGGCCGAGGACGACGCCCGCAGGCTCGTCGCCGCCGCCGTGCCTGGAGCGACCGAGGACCTGGTCGACCGCACGGTCCGGGCGGCCGGCGGCAACCCGCTGGCGCTGCACGAGCTGCCCACGATCGACAACGAGCCCGACGCCGACCCGGTGCCCGGACGGCCCGGCGACCTGATGACGGTCGGGCCGCGGCTGCGGCGGGCGTTCGTCGCCCGGGCCGCGGCCATGTCGCCACCGGCCCGCGCGCTGCTGCTGCTGGCCGCCGCCGAGGAGCGGGGCGACCGGCACGTGGTGCACCGTGCAGGGGCCGGCTGGGGGGTCGACATGTCGACCTGGGACGAGCTTCTGCGCTCCGGACTGGTCCGCGCTCCGGGGCCCCGGCTGGAGTTCCGACACCCGTTGATCCCGGCGGCCGTCTACGACGGCACGCCCTTCGCGGAGCGGCAGGCCGCCCACCGGGCGCTGGCCGCCGCCCTGCCGACCGACGCCACCGCGGAACGGGCCTGGCACCTGGCCGCCGCGGCCGATACGGCCGACGAGGACGTCGCCGCGCTGCTGGAGCAGGCAGCGGAGCAGTCGCTGCGGCGCAGCGCCGGGCCGACGGCGGTCCGCACGCTGCGGCGGGCCGCCGAGCTGTCCCCGGACGAGGGCGACGCGGCGCGCCGGCTCGCGGCCGCCGCCCGTGCCGCGTGGGCCGCGGGGGACTCCGAGGCGGCCCGTCAGTTGCTCGACGACGCCGAGAACCTGGTCGGCGAGCGCCACGTCGCCCGCCTGAGCGGCGGGCTGCGCGGGTTCCTCGAGTTCGCCTACGGCGTGCCGGAGCGTGCCCATCACTACCTGACCTCCGACATGGCCGTCGTCGAGGATCCCCGCGGGGTCATGGAAATGGGCTCGGTGGCGGTCCGCTCCGCGTGGTCGGCCGGGCGGGACGACCTCCAGCAGCAGGCGCTGGAGCGGCTGCCGGCCGTGAATACCAGCGGCGATCCCACCCTGTCCGAGCTGGTGCCCCTGCTGCGTTCCTGGTGGTCCTGCCACGACGCGACCGCCCCGGCCGCCCCGGTCGCCCCGGAGACGGTCGGCAATCTCGCGGACCGGTTGGGGACGCGGGCGTGGGGCCTGCTGCCACCGATCCCGCTACTGCAGTCCTGGGGTGTCGATGGCCCGCTGCACGACGTGCTGCGCGTGCAGACCGTGGCGCTGCGGCGGCGCCAGGAGATCACCGCGCTGGCGGCGGTGCTCGCCCAGACCGCGGTCCTCGACGTCACCGCGGGCAGGTGGGACGCCGCCGGGAACGCTGCCGTCGAGGCACTGGAGCTGGCCGAGGAGGTCGAAACAGAGAATGTGGCCACGCAGTGCCGGCTCATCCAGGCGTCCCTGGCCGCCCCCCGCGGCGACGAGCACACCGTCGACGACCTCACCACCCGGGTACTCGCGGCCTCGGTCCCGCGCGGGGTGCGGGCGCTGAGTGCGAACGCGTACTGGCACCGGGGCCGGGCGGCTCTGTTCGCCGGCCGCCCGCAGGAGGCGCTGGACCACCTCGTGTGCCTGTCCGAGCCTGGTCACGACGCCGCCCACCGCACGTGCGCGCTCCTCGCCGCCGCGGACACCGTCGAGGCGGCGGTGCAGGTCGGCCGGCTCGACGTGGTCGAACCGCAGATCACCATGATCGACAGCTGGGTGCGGCGTACCGGCGCGGCCTGGGCCCGCACGGCCGCGCACCGGCTCCGCGCACTGGTCCGGAACGGGCCGGAGGCGGAGGAGTCCTACCGGGCTGCCCTCGAGGTGCCGGGGGCGCCGGACAATCCGTTCGAGTACGCCCGCACCCGGCTGCTCTACGGGGAGTGGTTGCGGCGGGCGCGCCGGCGGGCCGAGGCCGGGCGCCATCTCGCGGGTGCCGCCCAGGTCTTCGAGCGTCTCAGCGCGGAACCGCTGCGGGTTCGGGCGCTCCGCGAGCTGGCCCTGAGCAAAGGCTCGCGGATCCATGGGCCGGCCGGACCGAGGGACGCAGTCGGGCTCACCGCGCAGGAGTTGCGGGTCGCGCAGCTGGCCGCCGACCGGCTCACCAACCGGGAGATCGCAGCACAGCTGCTGATCAGCCCCCGCACGGTCGGCCACCACCTGGGCAACGTCTATCCCAAGCTGGGCATCACCTCCCGCGCCGAGCTCGCCCGCATCGACTTCGCGGGCGACCTCCGGATCAGCTCGGTCGATCGGTGACCCGGGCGGTGACCGATTGGATGCCCGATCCGCCCGGATCGGGGAGTTCGTAGCGTTCCCGGCGACCCGGTACCCACCAGGCGGTGCTGCACCGCCCGGACGACGAGAGTGTGGCCCGCTGTGACCGACCCCGACCCCGACCCCGACCCCGACCCCGACTCCGGCCCCGGCCCCGACCCCGACCCCGACTCCGGCCCCGGCCCCGACCCCGACCCCGACTCCGAGCCCCGCCGTGCGCGGGCGACCGGCACCGTGACCGTGACCGCAGGCTCGGTGAACAGCGCAGCCCGGGCGAGCGATGCGACGGTGAGCCTCGCGCGGCTCGTCGAACCGGGCCACGAGCACGACTTCGAGACCTGGGCGCGCGACCTCATCGACGCCGCGGCGAGCGCACCGGGGAACCTCGGCGGCGGACCGTTCCGGCCCACCACCCCGGACGGACGGTGCATCGTGGTGCACCGGTTCCGTGACCGCGAGTCGGCCTGGGCATGGTCGGAACCGCCGCGGCGGGCAACGTTCCTCGCCGGCTGCAAGGGGCACCACCACGCCGAGAACGCCCGCCGTGAGCTGAGCAGGACGGAGGGGTGGTCCACCGACGGCGGGGTCCCGGCGCAGCCACCCCCGCGGCGGCGGATGGCCGTCGCCGTCGCGCTCGACGCCCACCCGATCTCGTTGCTCACCAACGGGAGCATCGGGTCCGCCAGCGCCGACGTGCCGCTGGCGGTGCGGGCCGGGATCCGCCGATGACCGCCACACCCGGGCAGTCGGTCCGGGCGGACTACGGACACGCGGTGGAGTTCGGTGTCCGGCTGCCCGTCGGACCCGCCCCGGGACCGACGGTCCGGCTCGCCCGCACGGCCGAGGAGCTGGGGCTCGACCTCGTCGTCGTGCCCGACCGTCCGGACCGCCCCGACGCGGAGGCGTGGACGCTGCTGTCTTGGATCGCCGCCGTCACCGACACGGTCCGGATCGGCACCGACGGGCACGACGGCACCGCGCGGAACCCGGCGATGCTCGCCCGGGCGGCCGCAGGCCTCGACCACCTCAGCGCGGGCCGGGTCGAGCTCGGGATCACGATGGGTGGACCCGGGCACGACGGCGAGGAGACGATCGACGTCGTCGCCGAGCTGTGGAACGTCCTCGACCGTGGACTCGCCCGCGTCGACGGTCCGCGGCGCCGGCTCGCCGGCGCGCAGAAGGCGGCGCCCGCGCACGACGTGCCGATCACGGTGCGCGGACCGGACCCGCGCGACCCGGACCTGGCGCGGGTGGCCGGCACTCACGCCGACGGCTGGTCGGTGCCCCTGACCGGCACCGACGACCTCACCGCGGGCCGGCTCCTCGTCGACGCGGCCGCCCGGGACGCCGGGCGCGACCCGCGCGAGATCCGCCGGTGGGTGACCGTTCCCGGCGCGAGTGGTGACGGCTGGGCGGCCACGCTGCTGGATCTCGTCGTCGAGCAGGGGGTGGGGACGATCGTGCTCGACCTCGGCACCGACGATCCGGCGACCCTGACCCGGTTCGCCCGCGAGATCGTTCCGGCGGTGCGGGCGGGTGCCGATGCGGCGCTCCCGCACGGCGCGGCCGGGGTGCGCGTGCGTCGCTCGGCGGCGCTCGCCCGGCGCCGCCCCGGCATCGACTACGACGGCGTCCCGGCCGGGCTGGCCGAGGTCGTCGAACCGGGGGACCTCGCCTACGCGCGTCTGCGCGGGGGATACCTGCGCGGCGGTTCACCGGGCATCGTCCTGCGGGCGGCGACCGTCGGACAGGTCGTCGACGCCCTGGCGTTCGCCCGCCGGCACCCCGACCTGCCGCTGTCCCGGCGCAGCGCGGGGCACGGGCTGTCCGGGCGCTCCACCAACGACGGCGGCATCGTCGTCGACGTGTCGCCGATGAACACCATCGAGGTGCTCGACGAGACGTCGCGCCGGGTCCGGATCGGACCGGGAGCCCGCTGGACCGACGTCGCGAACGCCCTCGCCCCGTACGGCTGGGCGATCAGCTCGGGAGACTACGGCGGCGTCGGCGTCGGAGGGCTGGCCACCGCCGGTGGCGTCGGCTACCTGGCCCGCGGGCACGGGCTGACGATCGACCGGCTGCGTGCGGTGGAGCTGGTGCTCGCCGACGGCTCGGTCGTGCGGGCGAGCGACGCGGAGAACCCGGACCTGTTCTGGGCGGTCCGCGGTGCCGGGGCCAACTTCGGGATCGTGACCGCGTTCGAGTTCTCCGCCGACGAGGTCGGCCCGGTGGCGTTGGCCGCGCTCACCCAGATCGTCCGGGACACCACGCGCTACCTGGTCGAGTGGGGCCGGGTGGTCGAGGAGTCCCCGCGCGACCTCACCAGCTTCCTCATCGTGCCACCGCCGCGCGGCAGGCGGCCCGCGGTGGCGCTCACCCGCACCGTCGTCGACTCGCCGGACCCGGACACCGTGCTGTCCAGGCTGCAGCCGCTGGCCGGGCTCGCCCCGACGTACGAGCAACAGGTGGCCATCACCTCCTACGCCGACATCATGGCGAACGCGCGTGACGACGCACCGGTCTCGCGCGGCGAGCCGGTCTCCCGCAGTGGGCTCGTCCACCACCTCACGCCGGAGTTCGCGGCGGCCGCGAGTCGGGTGCTCCGCAGTGGTGCCGTGCACTGGTTCCAGCTGCGCTCGGTGGGCGGTGCGGTCGCCGACGTCGATCCGGACGCGACGGCCTACCCGCACCGGGCGCCGAACTTCTCGCTCGTCGTCATGGGCGACGATCCCGAGGCCGTCGACGCGCAGTGGGCATTGCTCGCGCCGTTCCTCGACGGGCTCTACCTCAGCTTCGAGACGAGCCTGCGGCCCGAGCGGATCGAGCAGGCCTGGCCGCCGCGGACGCTCGCCCGGCTGCGGGCACTCAAGGCGACCTACGACCCGGACGGCGTCTTCGACGACAACTTCTCGCTGTCCCCACCCAGCCGCCCGGACAACTTCTCCGACACCCAGGAAGCGAGTCCCCGATGACCGACTACGGCCACGAGCTGACCTTCGGCTGCTTCATCACGCCGGTCGCACAGCCCCCGATGCGTCCCGTCGAACTCTCGCTCGTCGCCGAACGGGCCGGGCTGGATCTCGTCACCTACCAGGACCATCCGTACCAGGCGGCGTTCACCGACACGTGGACGCTCATGTCGTTCGTCGCCGCCCGCACCGAGCGGATCCGGATCTGCGGCAACGTGCTCAACCTGCCGTTGCGCCCGCCCGCGGTGCTGGCCCGCGCCGCCGCGAGCCTGGACCTGCTCAGCGACGGTCGGGTCGAGATGGGCCTCGGCGCCGGCGCGTTCTGGGACGCCATCGCCGCCATGGGCGGGACCCGGCTCGAACCCGGCCAGGCCGTCCGCGCGACCGAGGAGGCCATCGCGATCATGCGGGGGATCTGGGCGGCCGACGAGCCCGGCCGGCTGCGCGTCGACGGCGAGTTCCACCATGTCGACGGTGCGAAACGCGGCCCCGCCCCGGCCCACCCGATCCCGATCCGGATCGGGGCGCTCAAGCCCCGGATGCTGCGGCTGACCGGACGACTCGCCGACGGGTGGCTGCCATCGCTGGTGTACCTGCCGGACGGGCCGGCGTCGCTGGCGGCGATGAACGCGCACATCGACGAGGGCGCCACCGAGGCTGGCCGCGACCCGGCCGTGGTGACCCGCTACCTCAACATCGTCGGGCGGTTCTCCAGCAACGGTGACGGGCTCTTCGACGGGCCGCCGGAGCAGTGGGCCGAGCAGATCACCGACATCGCCCTGACCCACGGGACGTCCGGTTTCGTCCTCGCCTCCGACGATCCGGGCGCACTCGAGCTGTTCGGCCGGGAGGTCGCTCCACGCGCCCGCGAGCTCGTCGCCGCCGAGCGGAGGGGCTGAACCGGGATGACCGGTGACCGAGCGCGATCCTCGCCAGGAAATCGCGATCCTCGAAGGCGCTGACCACGAGCCACCGCCCGTGCTGCCGTTCCTCGCCCCCAGTGACGAGACCGCCGCCTGCGTTCGCCCCGACCTCGCGTCGACCGGCTGGCATCCCTGGTACCCCGGGTAGGCCGGCGCCCAGCGCACCCGGGACAGCACCTCGACCGGACAGCAACAGCCCGATCGGCCACACCGCGGACCCGATCTGCTGAGCGACGCCCGGTGACCACCCCGCCGGCCGCTCCCCGACCCGCAGCCAGGCGTGCAGCACGTTCGCCGCCACGGACATCACTGTTGCCGACGACGCGAAGCCGGTGGACGCGCGAATGCTGCTGGCACGGGCCTACTGCCACTCCGCCCAGCTCGGTCGGGCCGAGCACGAGGTGCACAATTCTCCGTTTCGACAAGATCAGGGAGTACGTGACCGAACGGATGGCGATCTTCATCGAGAAGCGACACAAACGCGGGCGCCGCTGGGGTCTGAATGTGATCGCCTACCGATCGCCCAACCGGCTCGGGCTGATCTCCCTGACTGGAACCGTGGTGGCACCCAGGGCGGGCAAGCCCTGGCGGGATAAACCGCATGCCGCTGGTGAACGGCGTCGGTGAGCTGGGTGCGGGAGAACCACACGCCCGGCCGCCGACCCGATCCCAGACGGAGGGGACAGTACTTCGACACTCTGCATCCTGGTCTTCACTCGTGCTGCGGTCACGCATGTGGCCAGCCCGTGGCGCGCGGGGCGGCGGATCAGCCGGCCGAGCGGGCCGGTGTGACGGCGATCTGCTGGGCGAGCTCCGGGGTTCGTGCGGGCCCGGTGCGGCGGGTGCGGAGCCACACGAGCAGCGCGGTGGCGACGATGACGGAGCTCGGGATGAGCACGGCCGCGGTCTCGACACCTGCCGAGCGGTCCGTCGCGACGGTGGCGATGTCGACGCGGAAGGCGGCGTCGAAGACGAAGGAAAGCGTGTTGTAGGCCGCGTGCAGCACGACCGCGATCTCGATCCCGCCCGTGCGCCAGGTGATCAGCGCGAGGCCGACGGCGAAGATCAGATATCAGAGATTGAGCCAGGGGTCGGTGGACAGGTGGATCACGGCGAAGATCCCGCTCGACACCAGCACCCCGACCGCGAGTCCTGCTCGCGCTCCGCGGGTCCAGCCTCCCGCGACGCGCAGGACGAGTCCGCGCAGACCGTACTCCTCGCCGGCGGCCTGGAGCGGCGTGAGCAGGATCGTGGCGACCAGCATCCAGAGCACGTCCGAGTGGGTCCAGACGGTCTGTGGCAGCGGACTCCAGTAGTGGAAGACGAGGACGATGACCCAGGCGGGGCCGATGAACAGCAGCGCCCGCCCGAAGACATCGAACCGGAACCGCGAGACCACCGAGTGGAGCGAAGGTCCTCGTACTCCGTAGAGTCACCGCTGGATAGCCATGCTCCACGGGATGAGCAGTGCGACGGAAACCATGCCTGCGGCGTGAATCAGCGGCGTGTAGGCCAAACTCCCCTCGGTGCCGATTCCGGAGTCAACCAGGGCTGCGATGGCAGTGAGGACGACGGTGGACACCGTGAGGCCGCCGATCAACAACGCGATCGCGAGCGGGCCACGACCGATGCGGCGGGTGTCGCCGGCCAGTACCCGGTGGTACTCGACGCCGGGAGGGACGGTGCTAGGGCCTGTGTGGTGTTGTGATCAGTCTCGCCGATCCGGGTCCGCCTGGAGGGCGGATCCGGCAGGAAGACGGTCGTGACGCGCAGGCAGCTTACCGACGAGCAATGGAAGTTGATCGAGCCGTACCTGCCGATAGGCGAGTACGGCCCGTACCCCGAGCGGCTGCGGGAGCAGTTCGAGGGGGTGATCTGGCGGTTCGGGACCGGCGCGCAGTGGCGTGAGATGCCGGCCGGGTTCGGGCCCTGGCCGACCGTCTACGGACGCTTCCGGGTCTGGCGGAACGCCGGTGTCTTCACCGCCCTGCCGGAGGGCCTGATCGCCGGGGCCGCCCGCCGGGGCAGGACGGACCTGTCCCTGCTCGGCGTGGACTCCACGACCGTCCGCGCGCACCACGACGCCGCCGGGATGCTCGTCGGCGAGGACGTCATGGAGGCTCTGGAAGAAGCCGCCGCCGCGCGGGAACGGGCCCGGCAAAGGGGGGCGGCGAGGCGGAACACCACGGGCAGCGCGGCGGAGACGAGCCGGAGCGGGAAGAACGCCGGCGCGTCCGCCGGCGACACCGGCTCCGCCTGAAGGAAGCCCTGCTCGGCCGCTCCCGCGGCGGGCTGACCAGCAAGGTCCACCTCGCCGCCGGCCCAAAGCGCCGGCCGCCGGTGTTCGTCCTGACCGCCGGGCAGGCCGCGGACAGCCCGCAGTTCATCCCCGTGCTGAACAAGATGCGCGTCCGCCTGCCGGTCGGCCGGCCGGCCCCGCACCCGGCCCGGCGCGGTCGCCGCGGACAAGGCCTACTCGTCCCGCGCCAACCGCGCCCACCTGCGCAGACGCCACATCAAGGCGGTCATCTTGGAGAAGAAGGACCAGGCCGCCCACCGCAAGAAGAGAGGCAGCCGGGGCGGGCGGCCCGTCGGCCACGACACCGGCCTCTACAAAAAACGCAACACCGTCGAGCGCCTGATCAACCGGCCGAAGGACTGGCGCGGCATCGCCACCCGCTTCGACAAGACACCCGAGAGCTACCTCGCCGGCCTCGAACTCCGCGCCTCGATGATCTGGCTCGAGGACCTCCTGCGAGCAGCCGATTGATCACGACATCACACAGGGCCTAGTGCGGTCGTTCATGAGTAGTGGGGCCCTTCGAAGTCGTAGGGACGGAGCAGGGAGCGGACGTCCACCTCTGGTGGATCTCGGAGCCGGAGTACGCCGTGATGGGAAGCGGTCGACGAGAGGGCTTCACCCGCTGCGGGAACTGGTTCGGGTCGCCGGGGCGCGGCGTCGACCAGGGCAGGGACCTGGTCTCCCAAGAGCGGCCGGACAGGGGCCGGCCGTGGATCAGGACGACGGGATTGCCGGTGCCCTGGTCGGTGTAGTGCAGCTCGACGGGGCTGCCGTTCTCGGTACCGATGCTGAGCTCGGGCATGGTGTGTTCTCTCTCAGACCAGAGGGGTGTTCAGCTCGCGGCCGGCGGCAGCTCGTCGAGCAGATGCGCGATCAGCCGGGCGGGGGCGTCCTCCTGCAGCAGGTGACCGGCGTCGTCAATCCAGTGCAGGGTCGAGTGCGGGATGCGGTCGTGGAGCCAGGTGCCGTACTCGGGCGGCAGGATCCGGTCGTGCCGCCCCCACAGCAGCCGCACCGGGACGGTGATCGTGCCGAGGAGATCCTCGTATGGGCGGGTGTCGGCCTCGGCGAGCTGGCGGTACTGCCGGTAGTAGGCCGCCTGCCCCTCCGGCCCGCGCCAAGGCGCGAGGTAGGCCTCGAGCACGTCCGGGCGGAGGCCACGGTGGCTGGCGTTGCGCAGGTGGGACGCGACGAGCGCCTCGTGCGCGTAGCCGGGCAGCGCGGCGAAGACCTCGGGGTTCTCGCGTATCAGCCGGAACAGGCCGCGTTCCCAGCTCCCGCCGCTGACAGCGTCGAAGATCGTAAGATCCCGGTAGCGGGCCGACTCGAGCAGGTAGGCGCGCAGCACGACCGCACCGCCGATGTCGCCCGCGACCACGCTCGGCTCGTCGAGACCCCAGTGGTCGAGGAGCCGGGCGAACCGGTGGGCCTGTGTCGTGAGCGTCAGGTCCTGGCCCTCGTGCTTGTCCGACTGCCCGTAGCCGAGGTGGTCGAACACGTACACCGTGCGCGTCCGGGCGAGTGCCGGGGCGACGTCGCGCCAGAGGAACGACGAATAGGGCGTCCCGTGGACCAGGACGACCGGGCTTCCGCCCGTGCCCAGTCGTGCCCACCGCACGACGCCGTCACCGGTCTCGTAGGCCTCTGGTAGTTCCCAGCGCACGGTGTGGTTGTGGTGCACGGTGATCCTCCTGTAAGTCGGTCTCAGGCGATGAACGGCGGCGGGTTCTCCCCGCGCAGCCGGTAGCCCGACTGCGGTCGCGGCCGCTCCAGGCGGATGGCCTCGACGACGGTGTAGGCGTGGTACTTGGTCTGGCTGATCACCCCGGCGAGCCGGTCGGACCAGAGCCGGCCGTCGCTCGTTCGCTTCTCCAGGACGTGCTTGACCGTGTAGTTGACCATCGAGTTGATCGCGTTCTCGGTGCCGACCCAGACCCGGCCGGGGCCGGTCGCGGTCAGGATCTCGTCGAGCCGGTCCGAACGGCTTAACCGCTCCACCGCGGCCATGGCGCCCTCGTGGATGTCGGCGAAGTACTCGACACAGGTCTTCACCTGCTCGTAGGTGCCGTAGTGCATGTGGTGGCCGCCGACGAAGTAGTCGAAGTCGTACTCGAGGATCTGAGCGTGGGCCTCGTACCAGGCCCAGATGTTCTGCGAGGCGTCGCAGTGCATGAACGTGGCGCTGCCCGGGCTGACGATGTCGATGACGGTGAGCACACGCTGAGCGGGGGCGTGGATGAAGATGTTGCCCGGGCAGTGATTCTCGCCCCTGTACGCCAGCTCCAGGGTCACGCCGCCGACCGTGAGCGTGTAGGTGTCGCGGAAGGTCATCGTGGGCAGCGGGCGGTTCGGGTCGGGGAACCGTTCGAGGAGCTCCTTGGTGATCTCGTGCGCGATGATCTCCACGTCCGGCCCGTAGACCGGGGTCGCTCCGATGTGGTCGGTGTGCCAGTGGCTGTAGATCACGTGGGTCACCGGCTTGTCGGTGACGCTCTCGATCGCCGCGACCATGTTCTCGCCGATCGTCGGCGGCGCGTCGATCGCGATCACGCCGTCCGCGGTGACCACGAAGGCCGCGTCGTAGCCCGCGCTGGTGACCCAGTAGAAGCCGTCCCGGAGCTCCTCGATGTGGTAGCGGTAGGTCCGGAAGCGCTCGGTGTCGAGGTAGGGCGGGTAGTACTCCGGTGGGTCGAGCGGGTCGTCGCGGTTGACCGGGAAGCCGTAGTTGTCGATCCCGAAGAAGCCGGGTTCGTCGGTGGCCACGATCGGCCGTTGGGTCTTGTCGCACATGGGTTGCGAGGTCCTTTCCGAGGGGGTCAGCAGGGGAACCGGAGCACGGCCTTGACCACGCGCCCGGCTGCGGCGTCGTCGAACGCCTGGTTGATGTCGTCGGAGTCGTAGGAGGTGACGAGCCGGTCGACGGGGAAGCGTCCGGCCCGCCAGAGGTCGGCCAGTGTGGTGAGCAACAGCGGCGAGACGGCGTCGCCCTGGGCGATCCCGTGCACCGAACGCCCGAGCGCGAGCTGCGGCGAGGTGACCCCGCCGCCGGCGCCCTGCTCGAACGTCACGATCCCCACCCGCCCCGGGGGGCGAGCGAGTCGACGGCCGCGGTCAGGTTCTTCGCCCGGCCGCTGGTCTCCAGCACGATGTCCAGGCCACGGGGCGTGACGCCCCGCAGCGCCGTGGACAGGTCGGCGGTGTCCCGGACGTCGATCACGTGCGTCGCTCCGAGGTCACGGGCGAGGTCGAGGCGGGCCGCGTCTACGTCGACGGCCACCACGGCTCGGGCCCCGACCACGTTCCCCGCCATGACCGCGGCGAGCCCCACCGCGCCGACCCCGATGACACCGATCGACACACCGGGCGAGGCCGAGAAGGCCTGGAGCACGGTGCCCGCGCCGGTCTGCAGCCCGCACCCGAGCGGGGCGGTGAGCTCGAGCGGGATGTCGGGCGGGATCTTCACGGTGTTCCGCTGGTGGGTCAGTGCGTGGGTGGCGAACGACGACTGGCCGAAGAAGTGGCCGTGCAGCTCGGCTCCCGTGCGGTGCAGCCCCTGGGTGCCGTCCAGTCGGGCGGCGGCGAAGTTCGCCTCCCAGGCCAGGTCGCAGTAGGCGGGGTGGGCGGAGACGCATGACGGGCACCGGCCGCAGGAGTGGTAGCTCAGGACCACGTGGTCGCCCGGTTCGAGGCCGGTGACCGCCGAGCCGACGCGTTCCACGACCCCCGCGCCCTCGTGACCGAGGACGACCGGCAACGGACCGGCATCTGCTGCCGGCGGACGTGGGCGTCGGTGGCGCAGATGCCGGTCGCGACCATGCGGACCAGCACCTCGTCGGGCCGCGGGTCGTCGATCTCGATGTCCTGCCAGACGAACGGGCCGTCCTTCTCCTCGAGGACTGCGGCGCGGGCCGAGTGGCTCACACGGGTCACGGGTGACTCCTGGGGTTTCTGACGATCGGAGCTCAGCAGCCGCGACGACGTCCGGGCGGCCCATGCCGAAGTCTTGCCGCGTCCCGGCCTCACCGGATCGGTCGGTAGATCGGTCGGCCCGGTACGGGCGGAATGACCGACAACCTCACCGGTGTTGTCATTGAGATCGTTTCATCCTGAAGTTGCTGGTCACGGGGCTGGTGTGACCGGTAGCGGGCGTTCTCGTACTGGTCGGTGGCGTGATCGGTAGCAGGTGATCATCTGTCACCGGGAGACTTCGGCGCGGGTGAGGACGAGCAGGGCCCGCAGCAGTGCGGTGGCGTGCCGAGCGGCCAGACGGAGCCTGGTGAGGATCCGCCAGTTCTTCAGGTCGGCAAAACCGTGTTCATTTGCGGCGCGTTCGCGGGCGACGAGCCTGTTCGCCTCTTTCTGCGCGGCGGTCAGGCGCCGGCCGCGAGCGGCGCGGTAGCCAGTGATGATCACCGGGTTGTCCGGGTCGTCCAGGCCGAGGGAGCCGAGGTCGGCGATGGCGCCGAGGCCGGCTTCGCGCAGGCGGGTGGTGATGTGGTCGTGCCGGGCAGCGGTGACGTCGTGGGTGCGGCCGCGGCGGGCGGCCGAGACCCAGCTCAGGTTGCCCTTCTCGTCGGTGAGGGCAAGGACGTGCAGACCGTGCATCTTGCGTTTGCCGGAGCAGTCGGGGCGGTCGTCGGCGCCGGTGCGGCGCCGGGTGGGTATCAGCGTGCCGTCGATCAGCACGACAGCCCCGCCCCGTTTGACGATCTTCTTCAGGGCGCGGTCCAGCCGTTCGGCGCGGGCGGCCAGCAGGTGGATCACCTCCAGCAGCCAGCGGCGCACGGTCGAGGCGGAGACCTGTTAGGTGCCGGCCATGCCCGCGAGTCGCTGGTCATGACGGAGCACGGCGAGGACGGTCAGGGCGATGCGCCCCGGCGGGAGCTTGCGCCACCGCGAACCGATCTTCTTCAGGTGGGCGCGGACCAGGCCCGCGACCATGTCCAGGGCCGCGCTCGACAGCGGCAGGCGGCACTGGTGGACAAGCGGGTCCGGGCCCTCGGCGGCAGTGGGGTTCATCGGCATGAACACCCCAACTCCCGCCGGGGGTCTGCCCGTTACGCATGAAATCGGTCACTGCTTTGGGCCGTCAAGGGCGGTGAACCGGCCGCCGGGAGTGCGGTGCAGCCATCCCCGTTCAGCCAGCCGTTTCAGCTTCGCGCGGACCGCCTCGACCTGCGCGGGCAGCGGGCCCCTGCCGAGCGCCTCGCTCACCTGCCCGGCCTGGGCCGGGCTCGGCGGCATCGGCCACCACCCGCATGATCGCCTGGTAGTCGTCGGGCAGCACATCCACGTCCATGCCCTCCTCGCGGCCCAAGATCAGCCGCATCCCGCCCGCCCCGGGCGTGGCAGTGACCCGCTCCGGCTCCGCGTCCATGACGGGATCGTCGGCCTCACCTGCGCGTTCGGCCTCGATGAACTGGCCGATCACGACCTCCGCGGCCCCCAGCCGCGCCACCTCGGCCTCGGTCTCCGCGAGCTCCCTGCGCAGCTGCTCGACCCGGTCGGCCAGCACGATGCGCCGCTGAATCACCCACGTCAATATCTCGGCCATCCGTCGATCCCTCCCGCCCACGAACTCCCTTGGCCCTGTGGACAGTAGGAGGCACAAACGCCCATGGCCGCAGTTCCGGCGAATCGCCCCGCGGCAGATGATCACCTGCTACCGATCACGCCACCGACCAGCGCAAGCACCCCCATCACCGCCCACACCAGCCCCGTGACCAGCAACTTCAGGATGAAACGATCTCACTGAACGGGAAGAGTTGCGCCGGGTGGTGTGGTCCGACGGCTCGGCGGGCAGCTACGCCGGAGGCCCGGCCGCGAAGCACACCCTCCTGGCGTTGGAGACAGCGGCATGATCGGCAAATTCCGGGACCGGGCCCGCCTGAGGGGCTTGGTGAGCCCGGGTCCCGGCCGGCCGGGACCCGACGGGCTGCTCGCCTTCTTCGCCTATTCCGCGTCAGGAGGGTTGGTGCGGGCGCCCTCCTGTTCGGCGGCGGCCTGCGCCTCCTCGTGGGTCCGCGAGGGCCTGGGGGCGCCCAGGGTGCAGACCAGCCCGCTGTCGTCGACCCCCACCATCACGGTGTCCCCGGCGTTCAGCGTCCCGTCGAGCAGCATGTTGGAGATCTTGTTGTCCAGTTGCGACTGGATGGTGCGGCGCAGCGGGCGCGCCCCGAACTCGGGCTGGTAGCCGTGGTCGATAAGCCATTCCTTGGCGCTCTGCTCCACCTCCATGGTGATGTTCTGGGCGCGCAGCAGGCGGCGGCTGTTGTCCAGCAGCAGGTCCACGATGCGCAGCAGTTCGTCCCGGCCGAGGCCGTGGAAGACGATGATGTCGTCGATCCGGTTGAGGAATTCGGGCCGCAGATGGCCGCGCAGGTCCGCGAGGAGGTCGTCACGGATCGCGTCGATGTCGCCGTGGTGGGCCAGGATGCGCTGCGAACCGATGTTGCTGGTCATGATGACCACGGTGTTGCGGAAGTTGACGGTGCGGCCCTGAGCGTCCGTCAAACGGCCATCTTCGAGAACCTGGAGCAGCAGGTTGAACACATCCGGGTGGGCCTTCTCGATCTCGTCGAACAGGACGACGGAGTACGGCCTGCGCCGCACGGCCTCGGTGAGCTGCCCGGCCTCCTCGTAGCCGACGTATCCGGGCGGCGCCCCGACGAGGCGGGAGACGGTGTGCTTCTCCTGGAACTCGCTCATGTCGAAGCGCACCATGCGGTCCGGGTCGCCGAAGAGCTCCGCTGCCAGGGTCTTGGCCAGCTCGGTCTTGCCCACTCCGGTGGGGCCGAGGAACAGGAAGCTGCCGGTCGGCCGGTTGGGGTCGCTCAGCCCGGCCCGGCCGCGGCGCACTGCCTGCGCCACCGCGGTGACGGCCTCGTCCTGGCCGATCACCTTGGCGTGGAGGCGTTCCTCCAGCTTCATCAGGCGCTCCCGCTCGCTCTGCGTGAGCTGGCTGACGGGGATGCCGGTGCGCCGGGACAGCACATCGGCGATGTCGTTCACCGTCACCTCCACTACGCCCTCGCGCTTCTCGGTGACCGCCGCCTTCTCCAGGTCCAGTTCCTTGATGCGCTCCTTGAGCTCCGCGGCCCGCTCGTAGTTCTCGTCGGACACCGCCTCGTCGACCTCGCGCCGCAGCTGGTCGCGGCGATCCTCGATCTCCAGCGCCTCCCCGCTGTGGCCCAGGCTGCGCAGCCGCACCCGGGCGCCCGCCTGGTCGAGGAGGTCGATGGCCTTGTCAGGCAGGAACCGCTCCGTCAGGTAGCGGGCGGACAGGTCGGCGGCGGCGCGCAGCGCGTCGTCGGAGAAGCGGACCTGGTGGTGCGCCTCGTAGGAGTCGCGCAGGCCCTCCAGAATCTGCACCGTCTCCTCGACGGTGGGCTCGGGGATCATGACAGGCTGGAAGCGGCGCTCCAACGCGGCGTCCTTCTCCACATACCGGCGGTATTCGTCCATGGTCGTGGCGCCGACGACATGCAGCTCGCCGCGGGCGAGCGCGGGCTTGAGGATGTTCCCGGCGTCCATGGAGCCCTCTCCGCCGGAGCCCGCGCCGACGACGGTGTGCAGCTCGTCGACGAACAGGATGGTGTTCTCGTCGGCTGTGACCTCGTCGATGACCTTCTTCAGCCGCTCCTCGAAGTCCCCCCGGTACCGTGTCCCGGCCACCAGGCCCGCCAGGTCGAGGCCGACGACCCTGCGGTCCTTCAGGCTGCGCGGCACCTGGCCGGCCACGATCCGCTGGGCCAGGCCCTCCACGATCGCGGTCTTGCCCACGCCGGGCTCGCCGATGAGGACGGGGTTGTTCTTGGTCCGCCGGGACAGGACCTCGACGGTCTCCTCGATTTCCTCGGCGCGGCCGACCACCGGGTCAAGCCGTCCGTCCCGGGCCTCCGCGGTCAGGTCCCGGCCGTACTCGTCCAGCGTGGGCGTCGTACTCGGGGGCCCGGCCGCCGCCCGGGTCACCGTCTCCGGTGCGGCGCCCTCGCCGCGCAGCGCCTGGCCCGCGCCGCTCTCCTGGGCGGCGAGGAGGGCGGCGAGGATGTGCTCGGGGCCGATGTACGAGGCGCCCGCGGCTCGGGAGCGCGCATGGGCGTCCAGCAGGGCGCGCTTGGCCGCGGGTGTCAGGGACGGCTCGGCGGCCCCGCTGCCCTTGGCGAGGGCGGGCAGCAGCTCGGAGGCGAGGCGGTCCGGATCGACCCCGGCCTGCTCCAGCACGCCACGCGACGGCCCTACCTGGGTGGCGGCCCACAGCAGATGGTCCGTGTCCAGCTCGCTGCTGCCGTCCTTGACTGCCTGCTCCGAGGCTGTGGAGAGCAGTTCCTGGGCGGACGCGCTCAGAAGCTTGCCGATGGGCACCCGCTGGACGGCCGGAGGCGAGGTCAGCGGGCTCATTCCGAAGAAGCGGTTGAGAAGGTCGGCGAAGGGATCCTGCGATCCGAACAACGGCGTCGACATGGTGATCACCTTGAATGCGGAACGGGTTTAAGACCGGCGCACGGCCGGGCTGCCACTCCTCAAGTCTGGTCCCGGGCCGGGGCATCGGCGAGTCGGCGGGAGCGCCACTGGCGAACCTTTGCGGTTACGCTTTGCCGGCTGCCGGGGCGGCGGTGGCAGACGGCCCGCCGCGCCTCGGCAGCCGGATGCCGTCAGCCCGGCCGGGTGCGCCCGGCCGCGGGCCCCCTCAGGCGCGCAGGTCGACGACGACCTTCACGTCGTCCGGGGTCTTGTGCAGGGCGTCGGTGTATTCGTCCATCGGGACCCGGCGGGTGATCAGCCGCTCCAGCCAGCTCCGGTCGGCCTTGGCCAGCGCGTCCGCGGCCTGCTGGTATTTCCGCCGCCCGGCGTTGACAGATCCGAACACCACCAGATTCTCCAGCACCATCTCCTTGTTGAGCTCATCCAGGCCGACCGGGATCTTCCGCGAACCGGACGAGATACCGGCGAGGCAGATGACGGAGTTGGGCCCCACCACGCTGGTGAGCGAGAAGACCAGAGGGCCAGCCCCGGTGCACTCGATGACGACGTCGGGCTCCAATTCGATGTCCTGGACGTCCCCCGCGTGGAATGTGGCGCTCAGATCGTCCACCAGGTCCGGTTTCGGCCCCTTGCCGTGCAGGTCCAGGACGTGCGCCTCGAGCCCGCGCTGGATACCCAGCAGCGCCGCGAGCAGGCCGATCGGTCCCGCGCCGGTCACCAGCGCCACCTCGGGCTTCCACGAGGCCCGGTTGAAGATGCGGTCGGTCTGCTCCCACGCCTTGGCCAACACCGAGGGGGGCTCCAGCAGCACCTCGCAGTCCCCGAGCCCGGGGTCGAGCCGGATCGCGTAGTCCGGTTCGATCCTCCACCGCTCGGCACCGTAGCCGTTCCTGCCCTTGATCCCGCGCTCCGTGTACTGCCCGTTGCGGCAGAAGTCCCACTCGCCGTGGGAGCACGGCTCGCACGGCACCGGATCGGGGCGCCGTACGATGCCCGCGACCGGGTCCCCGGCGCTGAAGCCGGAGCCGTCCGGAGCCTCAAGCACCACCTCGAGCGACTCATGGCCGACCACCAACCGATCCTGGCCGGGCGGCGGCTCGCCGTAGCCGCCCTTCACGATGTCGATGTTGGTCCCGCAGACGCCCGGTAGGTGGCCCTCGACGACCAGCGCGCCTTCCTCCGGCGCCGGCTCGGGCACCTCCCGGACCTCCACCCGCTCGGGTTCGCCGGGCACCACGGTGATCGCTTTCATTTCCGCCGCCTTCCCTGTGAGCTGTCCGGGCCCGCACCGGATGCCGGATACCGCGGAAGGACGCGAGGAAAACCGGCGAACGCGGGATGACCGCCGTCCCGCCTCCGGCGGTCGCCGGATTCAGCCGCCGCCACCAGTACATTTGCCCTATTCATCGCCCGATGTCGCCCGCGGGGGTGCCATGTGGCAGGAGCTGCTGACGGTCCAGATCCCGGTCGTGGACAAGGTGCTGCGGACGGTATTGGTCTACGTGGTGATCGTGGCCCTTTTCCGGTTCACCGGGAAGCGGGGCCTGGCGAATCTCAACACCTTCGACTTCGTCGTCATCTTCCTGCTGTCGAACGTCGTCCAGAGCGCCATCATCGGCAACGGCACAAGCCTGCTCGCGGAGTGATCGGCGCCGTCACCCTGGTCGCCGTCAACGCCGCGCTGAACCGGTGGCTGGTGCTAGACCCGCACGCCGCCCGCGTGCTGGAGGGCACCTCGACCACCGTCATCAAGGACGGCAAGGTCGTGGAGCGATCCTTCGGGGGGGCGTCGATTAATTAATGAGGCGTGTCGCGTCATCCTGGCGTTGATGTTGCGTGCA
>NZ_JBHSPC010000026.1:18214-20319 GCF_042656345.1 Streptomyces incanus | reverse complement strand
CCACTGCCTGTCACATCGTCAGGCAACGCGACCGCCGACCACCTTCTGAATGCTTACGCGTTGGCCGGGTTCTCTCCAAAAGATGGCTATGGCCAGAAATGACCTAGCTCACGGAAACCTTCCGTATCATGAGATTTTCCAGCAGGCGGGAAGATCGATTAAAGATATCGAGTCCTATGTGTCCAATGTGAGCGATTTCTCTTCGCACTTCGTTGACTCATGGAACGAATATCTGGCCGGCGAGGAATATCTCGTCAAGTGACCCACGCAAAAAATCGGCGGAGTCTCAATGGGCGAGTCAAGCTCCATCGAGCGCGATCAGTAGCCGAAGAAGTGCGTGGGCGCCCCACTGACCTGTGGCTTTGTATGCGATCAACGCTGTGACCTGCGGCTAGGCCGTCAACGGTTGTCAGCGTTGGTCGCCGTTGTGCGCCCTCGTACGGCCCGGAGACGGCCCGAGAACGCGCCCTGAGGGATGGGATGATCTACTCGGAGGGGTGCGAGTGGACATGCTCGAGCTGATGGAGTGGCTGGCCGAACGGGGAGTCACGACCGTGTTCAAGGTCGACGGTGACCGCATGACTGAGCACAGGAAGGCATGGATGGTCATCGTCAGTGGTGGGCCGCTCGGTGAGGACTCGTTCTTCCGCGCGGACCTGGGTACGGCCGACGCGTGCCTTGACTCGTTGCTCGCTCACCTGGAAAGCAAGGGCCTGTCGCCGTTTGCGTGATCAGCTGCCCTACGTGGTCGTCACTGCCACTCGATGCGAACTATGGGCGGGACTGTCGCGGAGGCCTGCCCGGCTGGTCAGTTGGTCGTCTGAGGTCCGTTACGGGCGGCTGCGGGCGCGGTGGCTGCTGTACTGCGCTGCTGTACAGCGTCTGTTGTCGGGGCGGTCAGACCTTCGGCCTAAGCTGCGCCTATGTGGAAAGAAGTCGCTGCCGAAGCCTTGCCCGAGGTCGAGTTCCGCGCACCCGTTGACGCGACTGCTCTAGCCGAGGCGGAACGGCGCCTCGGCCGAGGCTTGCCGGCGCAGCTGACTGCTCTGCTGATGGAGACCAACGGGATGGTCGGCGAGTACGGGACTGACGTCGTATGGTCCCTGGATCGGATTGTGGAGCAGAACCTGCTGTTCTGGTCCCCCGATACGTTCCCCGGCCTGTACATGCCCTTCGATCCGCTGCTGTTCTTCGGCGACAACGGCGGGGGCGACCAGTTCGCCTTCGTGCTAACGCCTGAGCGTCCGGACATCTTCGTCTGGGACCACGAGAATGACAGTCGGCTGTGGGCTGCGCGCGAGCTGGAGGACTACCTGCACCGTTCCCTCGCGGGCGATGGCGACTGGTACCGGTAACCACCCTCTACGTCCCTAGTTTGGAAGACCGCGTATGCGGGTGGGCGCTGAGCTGGAGAGACGGTGACCTGCGCGTTCCTCGCCGAGTCCCCGTGGTTTACCGTGCAGCCCCCTCAGGTGCTGCTGTGTCGGGCACGCGGCGGGCACGCTCAGTCGTCGGCCTGCTGATCTTCCTGGCTGCGAGGAAGGGTCAGTGAGATAGACCACATAGCAGCCAGCATGCCGAAGCCGTAAGGCAAACCGTCCCACGGCTGCGGCAGCGACTTTTGGAGCCATGTGGTCGCCGCGCAGATGAGCACAAGTACCAGGATCAGCAAAGGGCGCCGGACGACGTGCCTGACTATCGCGATGAACGATGCGCCGAACTGCGTCAGTCTCCCGGGCTTCATGTCCGGGACTGTAGCGCCGCTTCCGTTACCTTCACCACGTTCACCAACCCACCACTCACCCCAGCTCCCATCCCGTCCGCCGTCGACCCACACACCGTGGAGCGGGCGTGGTTCCTGGCGTCCAGGTGGAGCGCGCCACTGTACGAACGACCTGGACGCCAGGGGCCGCGTCTGCTCGGCTCTGCCTGGGTCGACGGTGGACGGGATGGGAGCTCCCCGCGCACACCACTACGGGCCCGCGGTCGGCAACGGCGCCCCCTCCATCCCGGTGCCGGCCGATCCCCCGCCGGAGGCATCATCTTGTGCCCGCGGGTGACATCCCGCCCTTGCCCGCTTGCACGCAGCGCGCCGCCGGGCGCGG
>NZ_JBHSPC010000026.1:0-18132 GCF_042656345.1 Streptomyces incanus | reverse complement strand
GGGCCGCCGCTGGCGAAGACAGAGCGGCGGCCCCGCCGACAAGGCGGCGCGCGCCCGCGCCGTGCGCGGGCCTTGAACCCGTGAAGAAAGTTGTTACTCAGGCTGCATCTGGGATGCGCCAGAGGGGCGCCTCGTACTGCTCTGGCCGACTGCTGATGAGGAGCTGGCGCATGTCGTTGCGCTGCAAGCCGCTGAGGTTCAGGGCCTCGGTGATGCGGCGGAACGTCGTGTGGGTGACTCCGCGGGCTCGTGCTTCGCTCTCGAACTGGTCGAGCTGGGCCCAGATCGTGGGCGGGTCCAACTTCGTGGGCTGCTGCTCCTTGAGCCATAGAGCCTTGTTGCGCTCGTAGTCGATCTCCGAGTAGCCGCAGATCTCGCGACTGTAGGCCTCGACCTCGCCCAGGTGCGCAGTCGCCATGATGGCTCGGGCCAGCTGGTTGCGGCTGACAGCATCGTCCAGGTCGACCTCGTGCACCGTCGGGCTCTCGTCTGTGAGCGGAACGGGGAGCCCCGCATCCCGGATCTCGCACGTGCCTCGTACGCCTCGGGCCGTCGCCACGAGGAGCCCGGTCGCCTCGGACGGGTGCCATTCCAGGACTGAGCTGATCGCGTCCGAGTCCCTCGCGGTGAATGTGTGGACAATGAGGCCCAGCACGCCAGCCACATCTTCCGGCAGAAGTTCGCCATCCAAACCCGGTCCCGCTACCAGGAGCCGCACAGGCGCATTCACCTGGCAGCACGCTGCCAGCATGAGGGCGTCGGCGAGTGGGCTCTTCAATGTTGGCTCGTCGCCCCGCGCGAGGATGTCTCCGCCCACGTCCAGGAGGTCGATCGACTCGGGCTCCAAGTGGCTCACGAGGTCTTCGAGTTGATGGGTGAGGCCCTCTGCTCCCTGGTAGGGATCGAGCAGTGCGAAGGTGTGCGGGAGCTCCGCTGCCAGTCGTGGGAGTGTGGAGCCTGCGGGCGCGATCGGGCGGGCTTGCGCCGGCACTGTCCAGACGGCCGGGGTGAGGCGTTCCAGGCCGGTGAAGTCAGCGGGTTGCCGCGGGCCCGGCAGTGGGTCGATCAGGAGGCGGTCCCAGGCGTACGTGAGGATCACCGCCTGGTCCTCGTCGCCGTAGAGGGCGGCGTGAAGCATTGCGGCGGCGACTGCGTCGCCCCCTCCTCCTGCTGCGACGATCAACCGCGTCATGCGATCAGACTACGGGTTCACGGGTTGGCCACTCACCCTATAGTGGCCAAAGGCCATAGCCACTTGGGCAAGGAAAGGAGGGCGGATGCCTCAGATTGAAGAGGCTCAGCCGAAGTATCTCCAGATCGCCCATTACATCCGTGATCAGATTCTTCGGGGTGACCTGCGACCGGGGGACGAAGTTCCCTCGGAACGGCAGCTCGCCGCGGACTGGAAGGTGTCCCGGCCTACGGCCGCGCGGTCGTTGGAAGCGCTGAGCCATCAGGGCCTGGTCGAGAAGCGCCAGGGTTCCGGTACGTACGTGCGCAGCCTCGAAGTGAACCGGCGTGCACGGGAGTTGTACGGGCGCGCCCGGCAGACCGGGAAGATCTACACGCCCGGGGAGTATGCGGTGATCACTTCGGCTGGTTGGCTGGAGGCTCCGGACTACGTCGCCGAGGCCCTGGGGCTGGTGAAGGATCGCCGAGCCGTGCATCGCCGGCGGGTGACGAACAACCAGGACGGTCCGATCACGCTGTCCACCTCGTGGTTTGCTGTGGACGTCGGCCAGCGTGCGCCCAAGCTCACGGATCCCGAGCGGATCCAGGAAGGGACGCTCATGTACGTCGAGCGGATGACGGGGCGTCAAGGCAGTTACGCGGAAGACCGCATGTGCGCTCGGGCCGCCACGGGCGAGGAGGCGGCCGACCTGCGGTTGGAGCCGGGATCCGCGGTTCTCATCGTCCATCACGTCGTCTTCGACCTCCAGGACCGGCCTCTGGAGTTCGCCGAAGCCACCTACCCGCCGCACCGCTGGGCGTTCGAGCAGGGCTACCCGCTCACCTGACGACTCGCCAGTTACGGCGAACCGCTTGCGCTTCCAAAGTGGCTAATGCCACTATCCACGAAGTGGCTAAGGCCACTTGGAGGAGAAGGGGGCACGACGTGACGAGTCGGCGGCCGGTGCAGGATGCGCGGTTAGCTTGCCGGGGGTGTCGGGGGCGTGGATGGAAGCGCGTCGGCTCCCGGACGGCGCTGGCGCTCTCCACGGCCAATGACCGCAGCCGTGCCACGTCGAAGCGGCGCTGCCTCGACTGCGACGGCAGCGGCAAGGAGTGAGCACGCATGGCTTACACGATCGACCGTCACCCCTGCGAGGACTCACCGCGGCTCGGAGCGATGACCCTGCATCCGGAGCCCGAGTCCGTCCCTCGCGCCCGTCGCTGGTTCCGGAAGTTCATCGCTCCCTACAACCCGGCCTGCTCGGTCGACGACTGCACGCTGATGATCTCGGAGCTGGTGACCAACGCCATCCGCTACGGGAAGTCGGATGACCCGTGGGTGGTGCGGGTCGAGTGGCACCGCGAGGGCACCTCGCTCCGCGTCGACGTGCACAACCCGGGCTTCCCGGCGAACGTACGGCTGCGACACCCGGACGCCAACGACGCCCACGGGCGGGGGCTGCTCCTGGTCGACTCCATCGCCGACTCCTGGCACTCCGGACCCAGCTACCTCGGCGGAACGGTCGTCTCCTTCGTGGTCGCTGATGCCTGGCCGGCGTGATGGGATAGGCCACCTCTTCTACTGTCACGGTAAAACTGTCGCTAGTCTGGTTGACCAGTTGACTTGGCCAATCTCGACAGGCGGCGTTCATGGCGTATGAAGTGGAGCCACCGAAGTACGTGCGCCTAGCGCAGACGCTTCAGCGTCGCATCGAGGACGGCACATACGCCCCCGGCACCCGCGTACCGAGTGAGAACCAGCTGGTGCAGGCCTTCGGAATGTCCCGCCCGACCGTCGTCCGGGCGCTGGAGCTGCTGAAGCGGGACGGCTGGCTCGAGTCCCGGCAGGGATACGGCACGATCGTCCGTGGCCGTCCGGAGGTCGTCGAGCAGAAGGACCGGCGGGGACGTGAGGCGCTGGAGCGCGACGAGTCGCAGGGTGCGGGCCGCTTGATCGACGTCGGGCACGTGCCTGTCCCGGCTCGGATCGCCTCGGCGCTCGGTCTGCCGAAGAGGGCCGAAGTCCTTATGCGCCGCTTCCTGGTCGAAGAGGACGGCGAAGCTGTCGAGCTGGTTTCGTCGTACTTCCCCGCCGGCCTGGTCGAGGGCACTGAGCTGGGGTCCGATGCACCTCTGAGCGGGAGTACCCGCGAACACCTCGAAACGCGGAAGAAAGTCCGCTTCGACCACGTGACCGAGCGGGTATCCGCTCGGCTGCCCGAGGCGCGTGAAGCCGAGCTGCTGGATCTGCCGGACGGCGTTCCTGTGCTGAACGTCCTGGTCGTCGCCTGTGACGCCTCCGGCCGAGCCTTGCAGGTCTCTGACGTGCTCCTGCCTGCTGACCGGCAGGAACTTGAAGACACCTACCGCCTGAACTGATCCCTGCTGGGAGCAGAAATCCTGCGATAGCAACTTGACAAGTCAACCTGGCGTCTCTAGCTTCAAACTTGCTAAGTCAACCTGTCAGGTTGGCGGGTTGATCGTCTCTCAGAAGGAGCAATCCCTGTGCGTGTAATCCGCGTTGACGCCTCGACCGCCACGATCCTGCTCACCGAGGCTCCGGCGCCGAAGGTGCGCGACCGGCAGACCGGCGAGATCGCCAAGGATGCGGTGACCGGTGAGACGCTGATGACCGTCGGCGTCGTCTACATCGACGAGGGCGAGTCGTCGCTGATCCAGGTCACCGTCCCGGAAAGCGGAGTGACCGAGGGCCTGACGGTCGGTGCTCCGGTCTCGCTTCCGGGTCTGGTGGCGCGGCCGTGGCAGAGCGTCTTCAACGGCAAGGAGCGGCACGGCATCGCCTACCGGGCGACCGCCGTCGCTCCGGGCGCCTTCCCGATGGCTCAGGCGGGCTGATCGCCGTGACGGACCTGGTGACGTGGGCCGAGCTGGGCGGGTCGCTCGCTGCGACAGGCGGCGCCGCCTACGCCCGGCACGCCTACCCGGCGGCGTACTGGTCCACGGTCGGGCTGCCGCTCTCGGTGGCCCGGCTGCTGGCCTCGTACTCCTCGACCATGGACGCCTGCGGCCTGACCGTGGAGCCGTCCCGGTGGCGGGCGCTGGCCGTCCGGACGACCACCCGCCGCGAGGTCCGGCCGGTGCCTCCTCGGCGGGGCATCATCCGGCCCACCACGACCGGCCTGCGCATGCGGCTGCGGCTGGCTCCGGGCCAGGAGCCAGCGGACGTGGCGGCCTCAGCCGAACGCCTCCGGCACGCCTGGGGCGTCCATGCCGTCCACGTGCGGGACATCAAGCCCGGTGTCGTCGAACTGCGGCTCGTCGGCTTCGACGTGCTGCGGAGGGTGCGGATGCCCCGTCGGCTCAATGGCGGCCCGCTTCAGGTCCCGGTGGCATTACGGGAGGACGCGATCGCGTTCGTACGGGACTACCGGACCGTGCCGCATGAGCTGGTGCTCGGCGCCACGCTCTCGGGCAAGTCCATGTACCTGCGGAACCTGCTGACCGGTCTGGCCGCTCAGCCGGTGGTCCTGGTCGGCATCGACTGCAAGCGCGGGGTCGAGCTGGCGCCCTTCGCGCCCCGGCTCTCCGCCCTGGCGACCGACCCGGACCAGGCGGCCGAGCTGCTTCCCGCGCTCGTGAAGGAGATGGAGGACCGATACGACCTGATCAAAGCACGGCAGGGCATCGCGCCCGGCACCCCGGAAGAGCTGATCACCTCGGACATCCGGGGACTGCCGGAGGACGAACGCCCGGCTCCGATCGTGCTGTTCATAGACGAGGTGGCCGAACTCTTCCTCGTCGCGACCCGGAAGGAGGAGGAACGGCGGGACGAGATGGTCACCCGGCTGATCCGGCTCGCCCAACTCGGCCGGGCCGCCGGGATCTACCTCGAAGTCTGTGGGCAGCGCTTCGGCGCCGAGCTGGGCAAGGGCGCGACCATGCTCCGCGCTCAGCTCACCGGCCGCGTCTGCCACCGCGTGAACGACGAAGCCTCGGCCAAGATGGCGCTCGGCGACATCGCCCCTGAGGCCGTCCTCGCGGCCTGCGCCATCGCCGCCGAGCTGCCCGGCCTGGCCGTCGTCGGCGACACCTCCGGCGGCTGGTCCCGCATCCGCACCCCCTACCTCTCCCTCGCCGACGCTGCGGCCACCTGCCGCGCGACGGCGGACCTCGCCCCCGACGTACCGGCACTCGATCCCTTCCGGCCGTACGTCCCACCGATGCCGGTAGAGGCATCCGGGCCCGTGGCCACGGCTCGTCCCGTCACCGAGTAAGCGCACCCCACCCACGGCCGGCACGGCTGTTCCGTGCCAAGGCCCTACCCCCTCCATGCCTGGAACCGGAAGGAGTTGCGCCGTGCGTGCCCTGCCCGTCCGCATCGACGCCGTACTCGTCCAAGCGCTGATCGCCGCCGCGCTGTCCTTCGCCCACCTGCATGACCTGGCACTGGCCGCCGGACAGGACGGCTGGAAGGCGTGGGCCTATCCGGTCTCCGTCGACCTGCTGTTGGTCGCGGCCTGGCGGCGGCTCCGCTCCGGCGGGGCGAAAGCGGCCGGGTGGTGCTGGTTCCTCGTCGCACTGACCGCCTCGCTCGGCGCCAACGTCGCCACGGCCGGGCTCCTCGACCTCGACGACGTACCGGACTGGCTGCGCATCCTCGTCGCCGGATGGCCCGCGGTCGCCTTCCTGGGCGGAACGCTGCTCGCCCACGGAGCACCCGCGGATCCCCCGACGGCGGAGTGCGAGTCGGCCCCGGAACCTATGACGTCCGAAGCCCCTGCCCCTGAGTTGCCCGCTGCGGAGCCGGAACCGGCTCCGCCTTCCACGCCCCCGGTCCCGCCGGCGCTCGTCACGCTCGCGCGCAAGGTCGCCGACGAGCACCGCGCCCGGACCGGAACGCCCATCGACACTTCGACCCTTCGCGCCCGGCTCGGCGTCCCGCTGCCGCTGGCCGAAGCCATCTCCGCCCACCTGACCTGACCCGGAGGACTTTCCCCCGTGCGCCCGTCCACGCTCCGCGCGCTGAAGCGCGCCGCCCACCTGACCCGACAGAACCGTCTCACCGAAGCCGTGCTCATCGCCGAGCCCGTGATCCTCGCCGCCGACGAGTACGAGGGCGACGAGATCTTGCGCTGGCTGGCCGAGCACGTCACCGACTTCACCGGCGAAGACCCGAAGGAGACCCCCTGATGACCGCCAACCGCCGCTTCCGCCGCGTCGTCCGCATCGGCCCCGTCCAGGTCGCCACCTCCTACGACGGCCGGGGCCGCGAGAAGCACACCGCCGCCTGCACGGCTCCGCGCTGCGGCTTCGCCACGGACTACGACAGCCGCGTCGCCGCCGAGCTGGCCGCCCGTACCCACCGCTGCGCCATCCGCTGAGGGAGACCCCGTGACCGTCTCGCTGCCGCTCGTCTTCGTCCTGGGCGTCATCGCCTGGGCCGCGATCAAGTTCCTTGGCGTCCGGCTCTGGGTCGCCGTCGTGATCGCGCTGTTCGGCTTCTGGCTCTCGCACACCTTTCTCGCCCCCGCCATCGAGTCCGGCACCCGTTCCGGGGTCGACGTCGTCAACGGCACCCACGAGTGACAAGGAGGTCCACCGTGTTCCGCCCCAAGCTGCCCGACATCCCGACTCTGCCGACGACAACCGTCACGCCTCAGCAGACGCAGGCTCCGGCCACCTCGGCCGGCCGCCCGGTTGCCCCGTACGTGGGCGTCGGTGTCGGCGCGGTCGCCGCCGTGGTCGTTGTCGGAATCGTGCTCACCGCGCTCCTGGCGGCGGTCGCCGTCTCGGCCGTGTCCGTGGCCATCGCCGCCGTGGTCCTGCGCTCCCTCGTCAGCAGCGCGAACAAGCGCTGACCGGCCGCCAGGGCGGCAACACGCCGCCAAGCATCCCGCCGCCCCGGGGCCATCCCTCCCAACCGTCGCAACAGCCGAAAGGAACTCCCATCATCACCCGGCAGACTCCGCCCCCGCTGGCGGAACTCTCCATGCTGGCCTCCCTCGGCACCATGCCCGAGCTGGCCCGCCAACTGTCCGGCCTGGGCGGCTGCACCCGCCCCGTACGCCTCGACGGCCACCGCACCGCATACGCGGTGGACCGGACGACCGGCGAGATCGGCCGCGTCCTGCACCACCTGGACTCCTCGACCCTGCCCACCGGTCAGCTCCTCGTCCGCTGCAACAACCGCCGCGCCACCCGGTGCGCGGCCTGCGCCGAGACCTACCGCCGCGACACCTACCACCTGATCACCGCCGGACTCCGCGGCGGCAAGGGCACGCCCGAACGGGTCGGCACACACCCGCGCGTCTTCGCCACCTTCACCGCCCCCGGCTTCGGCCCGGTCCACAACCGCCCCGCCGGCGGCCGGAACTGCCGCTGCGGTATCCGGCACGACGACGGTGACACCGTCCTGGGCACGCCTCTGGACCCCGACACCTACGACTACGAAGCGGCTGTGCTGTGGAACGCGCACGCGGGGGCGCTGTGGCGGCGCTTCTCGATCTACCTCCGCCGGGAGGTCGCCAAGCGGGCCGGCCTCACGCAGCGGGCGTTCCGGGACCACGCCCGGATCTCCTTCGCGAAGGTGGCCGAGTACCAGAAGCGCGGCGCGGTCCACTTCCACGCCGTGGTCCGTATCGACGGGCCGGACGGCGGCGACTCACCACCTCCCGCCTGGGCCACCGCCGAGCTGCTGACCGACGCCATCCGGGCCGCCGCCACCGCCGCCCGCGTCGACGGCCCGGAGGTCGACGGCCGGTCGCACACCTTCGTCTTCGGCCGACAGCTCGACGTCCGTACGATCCGCTCCGCCGACTTCGACGGCGGCCAGGAGCTGACCGAGCGGGCCGTGGCGGCGTACGTCGCCAAGTACGCCACCAAGGGCGCCGAGACGGCGACCGGCACCCTGGACCGGCCGATCCGCTTCCTCGCTGAGCTGGCCCAGGCCCGGATCACCGACCACGCCCGGCGCATGATCCGCACCGCCTGGGCCCTGGGCGCCCGGCCCGAGCTGGCAGACCTCCGCCTGCGGGCCTGGGCTCACATGCTCGGCTTCCGCGGCCACTTCTCCACCAAGTCCCGCCGCTACTCCACCACCCTCGGCGCGCTCCGTGATGCTCGCGCCGACTGGCGCCGGGCTCAAGCGGCTCCGTCTGTCCCGCAGGACGGCGAAACCACGCTCGTCCTCGCCCATTGGGTCTTCGCCGGTACCGGTCTGTCCCGCGCCGAAGCCTGGCTTGCCGCATCCCTCGAACCCGCCCCCGGAACGGAAGGGGAACCAACTCATGCTTGAGCCTCGCTCGACTGCTGCCCTGTCAGAGACGGTCGATCACTCCTTGGTGCTCCTGACCGTCGAGGAGGCGGCCCGGCGGCTCCGTATCGGTCGTACGACGTGCTTCCGGCTCGTCCTCTCCGGAGAGATCGAGTCGGTCACGGTCGGGCGGCTGCGCAGGGTCCCCACCGACGCCGTGCCCGCCTACGTGGCCAAGCTGCGCCACCGGTCCGCCGAAGCGGCTTGAGGGGGACGGCATGGCAGAGCAGAAGCGCACTCGTCAGCCCAATGGGGCTTCGTCCATCTACCTCGGCAAGGACGGCAAGTGGCACGGCCGGGTCACGGTCGGCGTCCGGGACGACGGCAAGCCCGACCGCCGACACATCGAGCGCAAGACCAAGGCTGAGGTGACCAAAGCGGTCCGCGAGATGGAGCGGGCGCGAGACGCCAAGAAGCTCAAGAAGCCCGGCAAGGGATGGACCGTGCAGAGCTGGCTTGAACACTGGGTCGAGAACATCGCCAAGCCGTACGTCTCCGAGAACACGTACGACGGGTACGAGGTCGACGTGCGCGTTCACCTCGTGCCCGGTCTCGGTGCCCATCGGCTCGACCGCCTGGAGCCCGAGCACCTGGAGCGCTTCTACCGGAAGATGCAGGGCGCTGGGAGCTCCGCCGGCACCGCCCACCACGTCCATCGGACGATCCGGGTAGCCCTCGGTGAAGCGGTGCGGCGCGGGCACGTCCCGACCAACGTGGCGGAGATCGCCAAGGCTCCTCGGCTCGAAGAGGAGGACATCGAGCCGTACACGATCGAGGAGGTGCAGAGCCTGCTTGTGGAAGCGGCCAAGCTGCGCAACAGCGCCCGTTGGGTCGTCGCCCTGGCCCTCGGTCTGAGGCAGGGGGAGGCGCTCGGGCTCCACTGGGAGGACGTCGACCTGAACGCGGGGTACGTCCGCATCCGTAAGAACCGGCTGCGTCCCAAGTACGCGCACGGCTGTGGCGCCAATTCGTGTGGCCGGAAGGCGGGCTACTGCCCCAAGCGGGAGCAGACCCGTCGCGAGCACAAGTCCACCAAGTCGCGGGCGGGACGGCGCACCATCGGCCTGCCCGATCCGCTGATCAAGATTCTCCGCCAGCACCAGGAAGCCCAGGAGCGGGAGCGGATCGCGGCCGGGGCCGACTGGGAGAGCAAGGGGTACGTCTTCGCTTCGCCGATCGGCGGGCCGCTGAGCCCGAACACCGACTTCCACATCTGGAAGCGGCTTCTGCGGGACGCGGGCGTACGGGACGGTCGTCTCCATGACGCTCGCCACACTGCCGCGACCGTGCTCCTCATCCTCGGCGTCCCGGATGTCGTGGTCGACTCGATCATGGGATGGGAGCCCGGGGGAGCGGCCCGGATGCGCGCTCGGTACATGCACGTGACCGGGACCATGCTCCGCAAGGTCGCCCAGCAAGTCGGAGACGCGCTCTGGATGCCGACCGGAGCTCCCGGACCCGACGGAAAATCCAACTGAGACGGAAACTGAGACGGACAACGTCGAAGGGCCCCACCGCGAACGGTGGGGCCCTTCGACTTCGTGCCCGGTGAGGCACTGGCGGAGGATAAGGGATTCGAACCCTTGAGGGGTTGCCCCCAACACGCTTTCCAAGCGTGCGCCCTAGGCCACTAGGCGAATCCTCCGCGAGGAACATTACATGACCGGAAGGAGTGCTCGCGAACTCGTCCTCCCCCCGCGACATGGGGTAGCCTTTGCGCAGCCCCTCACGCGGCGCTATCTGACTGAACTCCCCCAGGGCCGGAAGGCAGCAAGGGTAGGTCGGCTCTGGCGGGTGCGTGGGGGGCGCTTTCGTGTGCCGTCCCTCCGCCGTCGGGCGGGGCGGGGTGGGTTGTCGGTGGGCGCCTATAACCTCGTAGGTGTGTCGTCCCTCGCGCTGTACCGCCGTTATCGCCCGGAGTCCTTCGCCGAGGTCATTGGGCAGGAGCATGTCACCGACCCGTTGCAGCAGGCGCTGCGGAACAACCGGGTCAATCACGCGTACCTGTTCAGCGGTCCGCGAGGCTGTGGCAAGACGACCAGTGCGCGCATCCTCGCCCGGTGCCTGAACTGCGAGCAGGGTCCCACGCCGACGCCGTGCGGGGAGTGCCAGTCCTGTCAGGACCTCGCGCGCAACGGGCCCGGTTCGATCGACGTCATCGAGATCGACGCCGCTTCCCACGGTGGTGTGGACGACGCCCGTGACCTGCGCGAGAAGGCGTTCTTCGGGCCCGCCCACAGCCGGTACAAGATCTACATCATCGACGAGGCCCACATGGTCTCGCCGCAGGGCTTCAACGCTCTGCTCAAGGTCGTCGAGGAGCCCCCGGAGCATCTGAAGTTCATCTTCGCGACCACCGAGCCCGAGAAGGTCATCGGGACGATCCGGTCGCGTACGCATCACTACCCGTTCCGGCTGGTGCCGCCCGGGGTCCTGAGGGACTACCTCGGCGAGGTGTGCCGACAGGAGGACAGTCCCGTCGAGGAGGGGGTGCTGCCGCTCGTCGTGCGGGCCGGTGCCGGGTCCGTGCGTGACTCGATGTCCGTCATGGACCAGCTGCTCGCCAGCTCGGGACCCGACGGCGTGACGTATGCCATGGCCACCTCCCTGCTCGGGTACACGGACGGCTCACTGCTCGACTCCGTGGTCGAGGCCTTCGCCACGGGTGACGGTGCCGCGGCCTTCGAGGTCGTCGACCGCGTGATCGAGGGGGGCAACGACCCGCGGCGGTTCGTCACCGATCTGCTCGAGCGGCTCCGGGACCTGGTGATTCTCGCCGCGGTCCCGGACGCCGCGGAGAAGGGGCTCATCGACGTTCCCGCCGATGTCATCGAGCGGATGCAGGCCCAGGCCGGCATCTTCGGCGCCGCCGAACTCAGCCGTGCCGCCGACCTGGTCAACGAGGGGCTCACCGAGATGCGGGGCGCCACCTCGCCCCGGCTCCAGCTCGAGCTGATCTGCGCGCGTGTGCTGCTGCCCGCCGCGTACGGGGACGAGCGGTCGGTCATGGCACGCCTGGACCGGATCGAGCGCGGTGTGAACTTCTCGGCGGGCGGTTCCGCAGCCGGTACGCCCACCCTGGGGTACGTGCCCGGGGCCGAGGGGCATGGCGGTGGTGTGGGGGCTCCGGTCGCGCAGGGGGGCCGGCCACCGGCTCCGGTTCCGCCGGGAGGCGGTCCGGCCGCGGCTCGGGCGGCGGTACGGGGGCAGGGTGCTCCTGCGCCGGACCAGCCTCAGCAGCCCGTGCAGGGGCCGGGGGTGGAGGCTGCCGCGGTGCCGCAGCCTCCGGTCGTGGCACCGGCACCTGCACCTGCGCCTGCCGCACCGGCTCCGGCGGCTTCGGTTCGGGCTCCGGCCGCGGCACCGAGTGAGCCCGCGCCGCCCAGTGCGCCGGCTCCCGGTGCCTGGCCCACCGCCGCCTCCGCCGGGGGCGGACGGCGGCCCGGTGGCTGGCCCACGGCCGCCGCGGCGGGAGGAGGACAGGTTCCGGCCGCTCCGAGCGCCCCCGCGCCTGCCCCGGCGCCCGTACCCCCGTCCGCGCCCCCGTCGGCGCCCCCGCCGGCCCCCGCGCCCTCCGGAGGAGGCGGCAGCGGGCTCGACCCCCGGATGCTCTGGCCGAACATCCTGGAAGTGGTCAAGAACCGTCGCCGCTTCACCTGGATCCTGCTCAGCCAGAACGCTCAGGTGACCGGGTTCGACGGGACGACCCTCCAGATCGGCTTCGTGAACTCCGGCGCGCGGGACAACTTCCTGAGCAGCGGCAGCGAGGACGTGCTGCGGCAGGCCTTGGCCGAGCAGTTCAACGTGCAGTGGAAGATCGAGGCCGTGGTCGACCCCTCCGGGGGCGGTGCGGCGGCTTCGGCCCAGGGCGGCAGTCCCGTCGGAGGCCGTGGCGGCGGTGCGGGGTACGGCTCCGGCAATGGCGCCGGGGGCACGGGCGGTGGGTACGGGGGTGCGGGCGCCGGTGCCGGTCAGTACCCGGGCGCCGCCCAGCCGTCGGGCCCTTCGGGGGCCTCGGGCCCGGCTGCCCCGGCGGGCCCTTCCGCCTCCGCGCAGTCGGGCGGTGCCCCGGCGGCCGCCTCCGCGTCCGCGTCTGCTCCCGGCCCGGCGTCCCGGCCCTACGCCCCGGAGCCGCCGCCCCCCGTCTCCCCCGAGGACGACATCCCGGAGGACGACGACCCCGACCTGGACGAATCCGCCCTCTCCGGGAAGGAACTGATCGTCCGGGAACTCGGCGCGACGGTGGTCGAGGAGATCACGAACGAGTAGAGCGCCCCAGCGGCAGCGGCAGCGACCCCGCGCGGAGACTCGGTGACTCGGGTCGGGCCTGCCCGGCCGGTGCCGGGTTGGAGGAATCCACGAACGGGTTCGCCCCGGCCCTTCGGAAGCCCGCACAAAGCGAACCCCCCGGATCCCGTTAGGCTGACCCCCGTGAAGGTCCTCGTCATCGGCAGCGGTGCCCGCGAACACGCCCTGTGCCGTTCCCTGTCCCTCGATCCCGACGTCACCGCGCTGCACTGCGCCCCCGGCAACGCCGGTATCGCCGAGGTCGCCGAGCTGCACCAGGTCGACGCCCTGGACGGTGCGGCCGTGTCCGCGCTGGCCGCACGGCTCGGCGCGGACCTCGTGGTGGTCGGCCCGGAGGCCCCCCTCGTCGCCGGTGTCGCCGACGCCGTGCGCGACGCGGGCATCCCCGCCTTCGGCCCCTCGAAGGAGGCCGCGCAGCTCGAGGGCTCCAAGGCCTTCGCGAAGGACGTCATGGCGGGAGCCGGCGTACCCACGGCACGGTCGTACGTCTGCACGACTCCCGACGAGGCCGCCGCCGCCCTCGACGCCTTCGGCGCGCCGCACGTCGTCAAGGACGACGGGCTCGCCGCCGGCAAGGGCGTGGTCGTCACCGACGACCTGGAGGAGGCCAAGGCGCACGCCGACGCCTGCAAGCAGGTGGTCATCGAGGAGTACCTGGACGGCCCCGAGGTCTCCCTCTTCGCCGTGACCGACGGCGTGACCGTGCTGCCCCTCCAGCCCGCCCAGGACTTCAAGCGCGCACTGGACGGCGACGCGGGCCCCAACACCGGCGGCATGGGGGCGTACTCCCCGCTGCCGTGGGCCGACCCGAAGCTGGTCGACGAGGTCATGCAGTCGGTGCTCCAGCCGACCGTCGACGAGCTGCGGCGGCGCGGAACCCCGTTCTCCGGTCTGCTCTACGCAGGTCTCGCGATCACCTCGCGCGGCGTCCGCGTGATCGAGTTCAACGCACGCTTCGGCGACCCCGAGACGCAGGTCGTGCTGGCCCGCCTGAAGAGCCCGCTGGCCGGGGTGCTGATGGCCGCCGCCACCGGCAATCTCGCCGATCTGGAGCCGCTGCGCTGGAGCGACGACGCCGCTGTCACGGTCGTCGTCGCCTCGCACAACTACCCCGGTGCCCCGCGCACCGGCGACCCCGTCACCGGCCTGGACGAGGTCGTCGCACAGGATGCCCCGCACGCGTACGTGCTGCACGCGGGGACGAAGCGCGAGGGCGACGCGACCGTCAGCGCGGGCGGCCGGGTGCTGTCCGTCACGGCGACCGGCGAGGACCTCACCGAGGCCCGCGACCGTGCCTACCGCGCGGTGGCCCGCATCCGCCTCGACGGCTCCCAGCACCGTACGGACATCGCCGCGGAAGCGGCCGAGGCGGCGAAGGGCGCGTAAGCGCTCCCCTGCGTTCCGGCGCAGGTCGACCGTGCAGGCGCCGTCGGGCCGCGCCACGAGCGGCACGAAACCCCAGGGGCCCCGGATCCGTCTCAGGATCCGGGGCCCGATCCTTGCCGTCCGTCCTCCACCTTTCCCCTGAGCCATTCCATCGAGTGACCGATGCGTTATCCGGCTGACGAGGGCCCGAGCCCCAACTAGGGTGCCGCGCAAGCGTTCCGGCACTTGGCCCACCGGCATTGCGATGTCAGTGGCGGGTGCCACAGTGGGGGAGTGGGGGGGGCGCCGGGACAGCGTCAGAACCGTCGGGAGGGGGTGAGGCGGGGCATGAGCGGAGGCGGCATGGGCAGTGAGGCGGGCGCGCAGACCGCGCGTTCACGGGCGCTCGCGGTGCTGCGCCTGCGCGGCAGGGCACTGGCCGTCGCCCTGCTGCCGGCGGCCGCCGCCGTGATCCTGCTCGTCGGCATCCCCACCGGCCATTTCACCGGCTCGGGCTGGGACATGGCCCGCTGGACGCTCACGCCGCTCGCGGTGCTGGTCCTGCTCGCCGCCGCCGGGGTCGCCCTGGTCGTCGCCCGTGCCCGGCCCGCCATGAGTCCGACGGTCGCGATAGCCGAGGAGGCCGCCCCGGACCTGTACCGGATGGTGCGCGACCTCGCCGCCCGGCTCGCTGTCCCCGTTCCGTCCGCGATAGCGCTCACCCCTGACTGCGACAGCTGGCTGGAGGACCGTACCCACCCGGCGCACGGCCACCCCCCGCCCGCCGAGGAGCACGGCGACATAGCGGACGCGGGCCGGCATCCGCACCGTCGGGCCGTCGCCGCGCCCGTGCTGGTGATCGGTTCCCCGTTCCTGTGGTGGATGCGCGTCGGCGAGCTGCGCGCGGTCCTCGCGCCGGTCGTCGCCGGTACGGGGCCTTCGGCGCACCCGGACATAGCCGCCGCCCGGCGCTTCGTCCGCGGTCTCGACGCGGCGGTGGCCGTGACCTCGGAGCACCGCCGCGGGCCGGTGTTCCGCACGGTGTTCGCGGGCGTCGGCTGGGTCGCGCGGATGCTGCTGCGCAACTGCCGGGGCCACGCCGCAGAGATGGAGCGCGGGGTCGCCGCGGCGGCGGCCGAGCGGGCCCAGGCGGTGGACTACGGCCTGCGGATCGTTGCCCAGGAGCAGGTGGGACTGGCGTACGCGGGCTGGGACCGGCTGCTCACCCGGGTCGCGCTGCCCGCCTGGCGGATGGGCCGCTGGCCCTCGCGGCTCAACGCGGGGGTGGTGGCCGCGCTCACCGAACTGTCCCGCCGGGACCGGCTGGCCGAGGGATTCGCCTCCCGCCTCGGCGAGCGCCCCGCCTGCGACCTGCTCGAGGAGCCCGGCACGGTGGACGAGGCCACCTCCCTCCTCGCCGCCCGCCTCTTCCACGGCGGCCCCGCCGGGCGCGGACCGGACTGGTCGCCGGTTCACTGGGGCAACTACCCGGAGGAGGTCGTCGACCGTAAGTGGCGTACGGACGCGGCCCGCCTCCACCGCGTCCTGGACCTCCTCGGCGTACGCCCCGGCGTCGGTGCGGAGAACCCGGGCCCTGACGGCCCGACGCTCTCCCGCGTCCTCGACCACCTGACGGACCCCGGCCCGGAACCGCGCCCGGAACCGGACTCCCGCGCGAAACCGCCTCCGCACGCGGCCCCGCCCGCACACGGAGGACGCAGGGAACACGGAGAACGCGAGGCACGAGAAACCGCCCCCGTCGCTGGAGCTGCCCCGGACGACGACGAAGACCTTGCCGGCACCACCCCGCGCAGCGCGGCCCTGGCCGCCCGTATCAGCGCAGAAGTGGCCCGTGAGGACGCGGCGGCCACCGCGCGAGCCGCCTCGGCCGCGAGCGCTCCGACGGCTCCGAGCGCGCTGACCGCCCAGGCCCTGCCGGCCGCGCCGACCGATCCCGCTTCCCTCTGGGACGACCGGGCGCTGCCCCTGCTCCCCCTCCAGCCCCCGCGCACCGGTCGCGAACTGCTCGCCGACCACATCACGGCGATGGTCTGCTGCGCGGCCATGGACACCACGGGCGCGACCCCCGGGCTCGACTGGCTCGACGGACCGGCTCTCCTCGTGGGCGGCGTGCGCGTCACGGACCCGTCCGCCCAGGTCATGTCGCTGATCGAGGACGGCGATCCCACGGCCCTCCGGCTGTGGCTCACCCGGCAGGGCATACGCCCGGAGAAGCCGGTCCGGCTCGTCTGAGCCGGTCGAGGGGGAGAGCCGGAGCGCCGGAGCCCCCTCGCCACTCGACACCCCCGCCACTCGACACCCCGCCGCCCCGCACCACACCGCCGCCCACCCCCTGCCGCCCGCTCCCGACCACCCCGGAGCCAATCCTTCCGCTCGTGGCCGATTCGCGACGAAGGGTGACGCGATGCGTGCGTAATGTGATGTGCTTGGGCTGTTCGCGCTCCTTGGCCAGGGCTTGCGACATACGACAAGCACATTGCTGACCGTCGGCGACGGGGCCTGCGGGAGGGGAGCGACCATGGGCGCGCAGCAGGGGCACCGCCGGATCGAGGGGTTCAGCTCCACCGGAGGGGTGGCACCCGGAGAGGCGATCGACTTCCACATCACCGTCGACCCGCCCCAGGACTTCCGCGTCGACGTCCACCGCGTCGGCCACTACGACGGGCAGGGCGCCGCCCGGATCATGTCCGGCCCCCGTCTCGCCGGCATCGCGCAGCCCTCGCCGCTCACCGCCGGCCGTACGGTCTCCTGTCACCACTGGTGGCTGTCCTGGCGGCTGCCGGTCCCGTCGGACTGGAGTGTCGGCGCCTATGTGGCCGTTCTGACCACTGCCGACGGCCGCAACCGCGCCCAGATCCCCTTCACGGTCCGCGACCACCGCCCGGCCGATCTGCTCCTCGTCCTGCCCGACATCACCTGGCAGCTCCACAACCGCTACCCGAAGGACGACGGGACGGGCGGAACCCGCGCGACCGGCGGGAGCCTCCACCAGTCCGGGGACGGGGACGGAGGCGAGGGCGGGGACGGCCGGCTGCCCGGCGAGGCCGACACCGACTCCCCCTCCGCGACCACCGTCTCCTTCGACCGCCCGTACGAGGGCGCCGGTCTGCCTCCGTCCGCCGGTCACGCCTACGACGTCATCCGCTGGGCCGAGCGCTACGGCTACGACCTCGCCTACGCCGACGCCCGCGACCTGCACGCCGGCCGGGTGGACCCCACCCGGTACAGGGGCCTTCTTTTCCCCGGCCCCGACACGTACTGGTCCCGGGCCATGCGCGGTACCGCGGAACACGCCCGTGAGCACGGCACCTCCCTGGTCTTCCTCTCCGCCCGGACGCTGTACGGGCAGGTGGAACTCGCGCCCTCCCCGTCCGGAGTCCCCGACCGTCTGCTGACCTGCCGCAGCGGCAGACGCCGGACCCCGGACCGCCGGACCCCGGACCGCAGGGCGCCGGGCAAGGCGGCGCTGTGGCGGGAGGCGGACCGAGCGGAGCAGCAGCTGGTCGGCGTCCAGTACGCAGGTCCGGTCCCCGAGCCGCATCCGCTGATCGTGCGCAACGCCGACCACTGGCTGTGGGAGGCGACCGGGGCCTCGGAGGGCGACGCGATCGAAAGGCTGGTCGCGGCCGGGGCCGACCGCTACTTCCCGCGCACCCCGCTGCCCGAGCACGAGGAGCGGGTGCTGCTCGCCCACTCCCCGTACACCGACGGGGCGGGCGCCGGACGGCACCAGGAGACCTCGCTCTACCGGGCGCCCTCCGGTGCCTGGGTCTTCGCGTCGGGCACGCTTGCCTGGCCCCCGGCCCTGGGCCGCCCCGGCCGGACCGACCCGCGCATCCAGCGCGCCACCGCCAACCTCCTCGACCGCATCTGCAAAAACGACTGACAGTGATGATGTTTGTGGTGACGCTGCGGGTGGGTCTGACCCTCCGACTGACTGACGTCTCGACTGTCCTGTTTGGGATTTGTCGGCTCGCCGGGCGTCACCACGC
>NZ_JBHSPC010000025.1:11327-166815 GCF_042656345.1 Streptomyces incanus | reverse complement strand
GGGGTACGCGCGTGTGGGGGTACGCGCGTGTGGGGGTACGCGCGTGTGGGGGTACGCGCGTGTGGGGGTACGCGCGTGTGGGGGTACGCGCGTGTGGGGGTGGGTGGTGCGGCGGCGCAGGCGGGGCCCGGCTCGGCCCGGCAGGTCGTGGTCGTGGTCGGTCGTGGGTGTTCGTGTCCCCCCTCTGCCTGGAGTGGGGGCGGGGGGTCAGTCCGTGGTGGGTGCGGGGGTGCCGGTGGGGTTGCTGACGGAGCTCTTGGTGGTGTCGTCGGCGATGCGTTCGTGGTGGCGGATCACTTCGGCGATGATGAAGTTCAGGAATTTTTCGGCGAAGGCCGGGTCGAGTTTGGCGTTCTCGGCGAGGGTGCGCAGTCGGGTGATCTGGCGGGCTTCGCGGGCCGGGTCGGCGGGTGGCAGTCGGTGTTCGGCTTTGAGGCGGCCGACCTGCTGGGTGCATTTGAAGCGTTCGGCGAGCATGTGGACGACGGCCGCGTCGATGTTGTCGATGCTGTCGCGCAGCCTGTCGAGTTCCTCGCGGACTGCGGGGTCGACGTCTTTGGTACCGGTGCTGCTGGTGGTCATGGGAAGTCAGCCTACGGGGCGGAGGGGGCGGTGGCCGGGGCGTGCCCGTACAGTGGAATCGGGTTCAGGGCGTCCGGGGGGTGTGACGTGGCGAACGGCGGACCGGTCGAGCACGGGTACCCGCATCTGGAGACGGTGCGGGTGGCCGTCACGGCGGTGTACAGGCGTTTGTCGTACGACACGATCCGTATGTTCTCGACCAGCGTGGCGCCGGTCGACGTGGCGTTCTGTGACGCGGACGATCTTCATCTGGGGGCGCAGCGGGTGGCCCGCGAGCTGGTGCGGCACTACCGGCTGCCGGATGCGCGGCTGGTCGTCGGGTTCCGGGAGATGGAGCACGCGGCGAACGTCGAGCTGGAGGCCGGGCCGGAGTATTTCGTCGAGCTGAACGACCGGTTCCGTACCCATCGGCGGGACGTCGGGGCGGCGCTGGCGCATGAGGTGGCGCATGTGTACCTGCATCGTCTGGGGCTGTCGTTCCCCGGTACGCGGGACAACGAGATCCTGACGGACACGGCGGCGACGTATCTGGGGGCGGGATGGCTGCTGCTGGACGCGTTCCGCCAGGACGGGGTGTCGTCGCAGAAGCTGGGGTATCTCACGCCGGAGGAGTTCGGGTACGTGCTGGCGAAGCGGTCGTTGGTGTTCGGGGAGGATCCGTCGGTGTGGTTCACCAGCGAGCAGGCTTACAGCGCGTATGTGAGCGGGATGGAGTTGGCCCGGCTCGACGGGCGGCAGCCGCCGCTGGCGGCTGCCGGCTGGTCGGGGCGTCGGCGGTATGCGCGGGAGCGTCGGCGTGCTCAGGGGGAGCGCGGGGTTCTCTCTTTCCCGTCGGCCCGCCCGGATGTGCCGTACAGCTTCTCGCAGGGGGGTGGTCGGGGGGAGCCGCTGCGGGTGTCGTTCCCGTGTCCTACGTGCCATCAGCGGATCAGGGTGCCGGTGCGGGGGCGGGTCCGAGCGCGGTGCGCGTTGTGCCGGACGGTGCTGGAGTGCGATACGTAGGGGGTTGGGGCCGGGGGGTGGGTGGTGGGTGATCCCCTCGGGATCATGGTGCGCGTCCTGTGCACCGCCCGGGCGGTTCGTACGAGTGCCGGCCGGGCCGCGGTTCTGGGGTTCCTCCGACGTTCCCGGAGCCGGGGATCCACCGCGGCGGCGTCCGGGGGCCGGACCAGGGACCGCCGAGGCTGCACGGTGCCTCCGCGTCCTTGGCGTGATCCGCCGGGCAGGCCCTAAGGCTGCACGATCCCCTGTGCCCGGGCGTCCACCAGCCATTTGGGGAACTCGTCCAGCAGTCGGTCGTACAGCTCGGTGTCCGGCATCGTGCGGGGATCGGTACCCGCGTGGAAGAACCCTGCGTTGTCGACGGTCCGCTGGTCCGGAACGGCCAGGTCGTCCAGCTTGCGCAGGTAGTCGAACTGCCGGCTGCCCGGGTCGCCGAAGCCGATGAACTGCCAGAACAGCGGCAGCTTCGCCGCCTTGCACAAGTAGCGTTCCGCGGCGAGCCGGTTGACGGGGCCGCCGTCGGTCTGGAAGACGACGAGGGCCGGCTCGGTCGATCCGCTGTCGAGGTGGTGGTCGATGACGGCGTCCATGGCCAGGTGGTAGCTGGTCCTGCCCATGTGTCCGAGTCCGGCCGCGATCCGCTCGACGCTTCCTTCGTGGTCGGCGAGGGCGATGTCGGTGACGGCGTCGATGTCCGTGGAGGAGAAGACCACCGGCACGATGCCGTCGTCGTCGAGGTGGGCGGACAGGCCCAGCACCCGGTCGGCGAGCGCCTGCACGCTGCCGTCCTTGTAGTACGGCTTCATCGAGCCCGAGTGGTCGACCACGAGGTGGACCGCGGCGCGCAGGCCGTCCAGCCCGTGCCCGGACACCGCGTGCCCTGCGGTCTTGTACAGGTTGACCAGCTTGGGCGCGGTCTCCTCGATCTTGGTCAGGCTGATCGCGGCCATGCGTACTCCCCCCTTCGGTCACCGGGACCGGCCGCTCGGTCGCCGGCACCGGTTGCCGGCCGCTCGGTCGCCGGGACCGGCCGCTCCGTCATCGGGACCGGTTGCCCTTCAGCAGGACCGGTTGTTCGGTCATCGGATCCGGCCCCGAGGGTACGGCACCCCCACCCCGCCTCCGCGGCTCTCCCCCACTGTTCGATATTTTGTTCGCTGCCGTCCTCACCGGCTCGTCCGTCCCGTCCCTCACAAGGAGCCGGCTCGTGGATTCCGAGTCCACCGTCACCACCTGCTACCGCCATACCAAGGTGGAGTGCCATGTCCGCTGCGTGCGCTGCGACCGGTACATCTGCCCGGACTGCATGCGGGAGGCGGCCGTGGGTCACCAGTGCCCCGACTGCGTGAAGGAGGGCATGCGGTCGGTGCGGCAGGCCCGCACCATGGTCGGCGGCCGCGTCTCGGCGGTGCCGGTGGTGACGTACGTACTGATCGCCGTCAGCGTTCTGGCGTATCTGGCGGAGCTGGCGCTGCCGGAGATCGTGGACCGGTTCGCGATGGTGGGCGCGGGGCTGGTCGGGCCGGACGGTGGTCACTATCTGTGGGTCGAGGGCCCGTACTTCGGGGACTTCCGTCCGGAAGGTGTGGTGAACGGGGAGTGGTACCGGCTGCTGACCGGTGCCTTCCTGCATCTGCCGCCCACCGAGGGCACGTTCGGGATTCTGCACATCGTGATGAACATGGTGGCGCTGTGGAACCTGGGCCGGGCCGTCGAGCCGATGCTGGGCCGTGTCCACTATCTCGCCCTGTACCTGCTGTCGGCGCTGGGCGGCTCGGTGCTGGTGCTGCTGCTGGCGCCGCAGGACGCCGTGGTCGGCGCGTCCGGGGCGATCTTCGGGCTGGGTGCCGCGTACTACGTGCTGGCCCGTCGGATCGGTGCCGACATGCGGGCGGTCAACCGGTTCATGGCCGGGCTGCTGCTGTGGCTGGTGATCTCCGCTGTGGTGACGTCCTGGGAGGGGCATCTGGGCGGGCTGCTGGCGGGCGGTGCGGTGGCGGTGGCGTTCGCGTACGTGCCCAGGGGCAAGCGCCGGGCGTTGCTGCAGGCGGGGGCTTGCCTGGCGCTGCTCGCGCTGCTCGTCGTCCTGGCGGCGGCCAAGGTGTCGGAACTGACCGGTGGAGGAGTCTCCCAGTGAAACGTCCAGCCCTGCTGCTCGCGGCCGTGCCCGTGGTGGCGACGGCCGTGTACATGCTGGTGCCCACAGGGCCCGACGGCGCGGTCGCCGGCAACGGGCCGTCCGTGTCCGCCCCACCGAACGCGCGCGAGCAGACCAAGGAGCGCGCCGAGTCGGAGTCGGCCGAGGACGACGCGCTGGTGGCGAGCCGGCCGCCGGGCCTGGCCGACCCGGCGAAGAAGGAGCTCGCCCAGCAGATCCTGGCGAGCGCCGAGAACGTGACGCTGCGCTGGCGCGAGACCTACGGCTCCATCGAGGACGCCGGGGACGGCGACGGCTACACGGCCGGCATCGTCGGCTTCACCACTGGCACCCACGACCTGCTCACCCTCGTCGAACGCTATACGCGCAAGTACCCGGACAACGGCCTGGCGGGGTATCTGCCGGCGCTGCGCGAGGTCGACGGCACGGACTCGCACGAGGGCCTGGACCCGGACTTCACGGCCGCCTGGCAGGCCGAGGCGAGGACACCGGAGTTCCGTGCGGCACAGGAGGCCGAACGCGACCGGGTCTACTTCGACCCGGCGGTGCGCGTGGCCAAGCTCGACGGCCTCGGCACGCTCGGCCAGTTCGTGTACTACGACGCGATGGTCCGGCGTGGTCCCGACACCGGCCCCGACGGCTTCTACGGTATGCGGGAGCAGGCCATGCGCGAGGCGAGGACGCCGGGGCAGGGCGGCAGCGAGAAGGCGTTCCTGGAGGCGTTCCTCGATGTGCGTCGCGCGGGCATGCTGGCGAAGGAGCCGGGTGCCGACACGTCCCGGGTCGACACCACCCAGCGCCGGTTCCTGCGGGAGGGGAACCTGGAGCTGGCCACGCCGCTGGCGTGGCAGGTGCACGGGGAGACCTTCCGCATTCCCTGAGCGGGTGAGCACGGGCGGCAGCGCCTGCCCGGGTCCGGTCGGGGACTGGAGGGCAGGCGCCACCCGTTGTTCCGTACGCCGTTGTACGGGACCTCTGAGGGGGACCGGTCAGGTCCCGTCGTGCGCGGTTCGGACGGGCGGGGTCCGGACCGCGTGGTGCTTTTCGGGGCGGCCGGTCACACCGTCAGTGAGCGGTCGGTCGGGCGGATCGGTGCGGGCAGGTCGCTCGTCCCGGTGAGGTGGCGGTCGCAGCCGCGCGCCGCGGAGCGGCCTTCGGCGATCGCCCACACGATGAGCGACTGGCCGCGTCCGGCGTCGCCGGCGACGAAGACGCCCGGCACGCTGGTGTGGAAGTCGGCGTCGCGGGCGATGTTGCCGCGTGCGTCGAGTTCGAGGCCGAACTGCTCGACCAGGCCGTTGTCCCGGTCGGTGCTGGTGAAGCCCATGGCGAGAGTGACGAGCTGGGCCGGGATCCTGCGCCCGGTGCCGGGCTTCTGGGTGAGCCTGCCGTCGACGAACTCGATCTCGGCCAGGTGCAGCCACCGTACGTTGCCGTCCTCGTCGCCCTCGAAGTGGGTGGTGGAGACGGAGTAGACCCGCTCGCCGCCCTCCTCGTGCGCGGAGGTGACCTTGTAGAGCATGGGGAAGGTCGGCCACGGCTGGGTGGCCGCGTCCCGCTCCTCGCCCGGCCGGGGCATGATCTCGAGCTGGGTGACGGAGGCGGCGCCCTGGCGGTGGGCGGTGCCGACGCAGTCGGCGCCGGTGTCGCCGCCGCCGATCACGACGACGTGCTTGCCCTCGGCCGAGATCGGCGGGGCGACGTAGTCGCCCTCCTGCACCTTGTTGGCCAGCGGCAGGTACTCCATGGCCTGGTGGATGCCGCCCAGTTCGCGGCCCGGTACCGGCAGGTCGCGTGCGGTCGTCGCGCCGACGGCGAGGACGACGGCGTCGTACCGCTTGCGCAGCGCGGTGGCCGGCAGGTCCTGGCCGATCTCGATGCCGGTGCGGAACTTGGTGCCTTCCGCGCGCATCTGCTCGATACGGCGGTTGATGTGCCGCTTCTCCATCTTGAACTCGGGGATGCCGTACCGCAGGAGGCCGCCGATGCGGTCCGCCCGCTCGTAGACGGCGACGGTGTGGCCGGCGCGGGTGAGCTGCTGTGCGGCGGCGAGGCCGGCCGGTCCTGAGCCGACGACCGCGACGGTCTTGCCGGACAGGCGCTCGGGGATCTGCGGGGCGACGTCGCCGGTCGCCCACGCCTTGTCGATGATGGAGACCTCGACGTTCTTGATGGTGACCGGCGGCTGGTTGATGCCGAGGACGCACGCCGACTCGCAGGGAGCGGGGCACAGGCGGCCCGTGAACTCCGGGAAGTTGTTGGTGGCGTGCAGGCGCTCGCTCGCCGCCGGCCAGTTCTCGCGGTAGGCGTAGTCGTTCCACTCGGGGATGAGGTTTCCCAGCGGGCAGCCGTTGTGGCAGAACGGGATGCCGCAGTCCATGCACCGGCCGGCCTGCTTGCTGATGATCGGCAGCAGCGAGCCGGGGACGTGGACCTCGTTCCAGTCCTTGACGCGTTCGGTGACCGGGCGGGAGGTGGCGACCTCGCGGCCGTGGTTCAGAAAGCCCTTCGGATCAGCCATGGGTCGCCGCCTCCATCATCTTCCGGTGGGTGTCGGACTCGGAGAGTCCGGCTCGCTCGGCGGCGTCCTTGGCGGCGAGCACTGCCTGGTACGTGCTGGGGATGATCTTGCTGAAGCGGGCGGCGCCTCCGTCGGGGCTGTCCCACTCGGCCAGCAGCTTGGCGGCGACGGTCGATCCCGTCTCCTCCTGGTGCCGGCGCACCGCGTCGTGCAGCCAGGCGCGGTCGGCGTCGTCGAGTTCGTGGACGGCGTCCAGGTGGCCGGGGTTGACGTTGTCCCGGTCGAGGTCGATGACGTAGGCGGTGCCGCCGGACATGCCGGCCGCGAAGTTGCGGCCGGTTTCGCCGAGGACGACCGCGTGGCCGCCGGTCATGTACTCGCAGCCGTGGTCGCCGACGCCCTCGGAGACGACCAGCGCGCCGGAGTTGCGGACGCAGAACCGTTCGCCGACCTTGCCGCGCAGGAACATCTCGCCGCCGGTGGCGCCGTAGGCGAGGGTGTTGCCGGCGATGACGCTGTACTCGGCGAGGTGGTCGGCGCCCCGGTCGGGGCGGACGACGATCCGGCCGCCGGAGAGGCCCTTGCCGACGTAGTCGTTGGCGTCGCCCTCCAGGCGCAGCGTGACGCCGCGCGGGACGAAGGCGCCGAAGGACTGTCCGGCGGAGCCGGTGAAGGTGATGTCGATGGTGTCGTCGGGCAGGCCCGCGCCGCCGAACTTCTTCGTCACCTCGTGGCCGAGCATGGTGCCGACCGTGCGGTTGATGTTGCGGATGGCGACCTGGGCGCGTACGGGCTGGGCCTCGGTCGCGCCGTCGGCGGCGAGTGCGTCGGCGGCGAGCTTGATCAGCTCGTTGTCGAGGGCCTTCGTCAGGCCGTGGTCCTGGGTGACGGTCTGGTGGCGGGCGGCGCCCTCGGGCAGTTCGGGCACGTGGAAGAGGGGGGCCAGTTCGAGGCCCTGTGCCTTCCAGTGGTCCACCGCGCGGGTGACGTCGAGGACCTCGGCGTGGCCGACGGCCTCCTCGATGGAGCGGAAGCCGAGTTCGGCGAGGAGTTCGCGGACCTCTTCGGCGATGAACCGGAAGAAGTTCACGACGTGCTCGGCCTTGCCCGTGAACCGGTCGCGCAGGACCGGGTTCTGCGTGGCGATGCCGACGGGGCAGGTGTCGAGGTGGCAGACGCGCATCATGACGCAGCCGGAGACGACCAGCGGGGCGGTGGCGAAGCCGAACTCCTCGGCGCCGAGGAGGGCGGCGATGACGACGTCGCGGCCGGTCTTGAGCTGGCCGTCGGTCTGGACGACGATCCGGTCGCGCAGGCCGTTGAGGAGCAGGGTCTGCTGGGTCTCGGCGAGGCCGAGTTCCCAGGGGCCGCCGGCGTGCTTGAGCGAGGTCAGCGGGGAGGCGCCGGTGCCGCCGTCGTGGCCGGAGATGAGCACGACGTCGGCGTGGGCCTTGGAGACGCCCGCGGCGACGGTCCCGACGCCGACCTCGGAGACCAGCTTGACGTGGATGCGCGCCTGGGGGTTGGCGTTCTTCAGGTCGTGGATGAGCTGGGCGAGGTCCTCGATGGAGTAGATGTCGTGGTGCGGCGGCGGGGAGATGAGGCCCACGCCGGGCGTCGAGTGCCGCGTCTTGGCGATCCACGGGTAGACCTTGGGGCCGGGCAGCTGGCCGCCTTCGCCGGGCTTGGCGCCCTGGGCCATCTTGATCTGGATGTCGTCCGCGTTGACCAGGTATTCGGAGGTCACGCCGAAGCGGCCGGAGGCGACCTGCTTGATGGAGGAGCGGCGGGCCGGGTCGTACAGGCGTTCCGGGTCCTCGCCGCCCTCGCCGGTGTTCGACTTGCCGCCGAGTTGGTTCATGGCGATGGCGAGGGTCTCGTGCGCCTCCTGGGAGATGGAGCCGTACGACATGGCACCGGTGGAGAAGCGCTTGACGATCGCGGAGACCGGCTCGACCTCGTCGACCGGGACGGGCCCCCGGTCGGAGGTGAAGCCGAAGAGCCCGCGCAGCGTCATCAGGCGCTCGGACTGCTCGTTGACGCGGTCGGTGTACTGCTTGAAGACGTCGTAGCGGCCGGAGCGCGTGGAGTGCTGGAGGCGGAAGACCGTCTCGGGGTCGAACAGGTGCGGTTCGCCCTCGCGGCGCCACTGGTACTCGCCGCCGATGTCGAGTGCGCGGTGCGCGGGGGCGATGCCGGTGGCGGGGTACGCCTTGGCGTGGCGGGCGGCGACCTCCTGCGCGATGACGTCGAGGCCGACGCCGCCGATCTTGGTGGCGGTGCCGTGGAAGTACTTCTCGACGAAGGCCGCGTCGAGGCCGACGGCTTCGAAGACCTGGGCGCCGCGGTAGGAGGCGACGGTGGAGATGCCCATCTTGGACATGACCTTCAGGACGCCCTTGCCGAGGGCGTGGATCAGGTTGCGGATGGCCTTCTCGGACTCGATGCCGGGCAGGAAGGTGCCCGCGCGGACGAGGTCCTCGACGGACTCCATCGCCAGGTAGGGGTTGACTGCGGCGGCACCGAATCCGATGAGGAGGGCCACGTGGTGGACCTCGCGGACGTCTCCGGCCTCGACGAGGAGGCCCACCCGGGTGCGCTGCTTGGTGCGGATGAGGTGGTGGTGGACGGCCGCGGTGAGCAGCAGCGACGGGATCGGCGCGTGCTCGGCGTCGGAGTGCCGGTCGGAGAGGACGATCAGGCGGGCGCCGTTACCGATGGCGGCGTCGGCCTCGGCGCAGATCTCCTCGATGCGGGCGGCGAGGCTGTCGCCGCCGCCGGAGACGCGGTAGAGGCCGGAGAGGGTGGCGGCCTTGAAGCCGGGCAGGTCGCCGTCGGCGTTGACGTGGATGAGCTTGGCCAGCTCGTCGTTGTCGATGACGGGGAAGGGCAGGACGACGGTGCGACAGGACGCGGCGCTCGGTTCGAGCAGGTTGCCCTGGGGGCCGAGCGTGCTGCGCAGGGAGGTGACGAGTTCTTCGCGGATCGCGTCCAGGGGCGGGTTGGTGACCTGTGCGAACAGCTGGGTGAAGTAGTCGAAGAGGAGCCGGGGGCGTTCCGACAGGGCGGCGATCGGCGAGTCGGTGCCCATGGAGCCGAGCGGCTCGGCGCCGGACCCCGCCATCGGGGCGAGCAGGACGCGCAGTTCCTCCTCGGTGTAGCCGAAGGTCTGCTGGCGGCGGGTGACCGAGGCGTGGGTGTGCACGATGTGCTCGCGCTCGGGGAGGTCGGACAGCTCGATCTCGCCGGCTTCCAGCCACTGGGCGTAGGCCTGCTCGGCGGCGAGCTGGGCCTTGATCTCGTCGTCCTCGATGATGCGGTGCTCTGCGGTGTCGACGAGGAACATGCGGCCGGGCTGCAGCCGGCCCTTGCGGACGATCTTCGCGGGGTCGATGTCGAGGACGCCGACCTCGGAGCCGAGGACGACGAGGCCGTCGTCGGTGACCCAGTAGCGGCCGGGGCGCAGGCCGTTGCGGTCGAGTACGGCGCCGACCTGGGTGCCGTCGGTGAAGGTGACGCAGGCGGGGCCGTCCCAGGGCTCCATCATCGTGGAGTGGTACTGGTAGAAGGCGCGGCGGTCGGGGTCCATCGAGCCGTGGTTCTCCCACGCCTCGGGGATCATCATGAGCACCGAGTGCGGCAGGGAGCGCCCGCCGAGGTGCAGCAGTTCGAGGACCTCGTCGAAGGACGCCGAGTCGGAGGCGTCGGGGGTGCAGACGGGGAAGATCCGCTCGAGGCCGGAGGTACCGCTGTGTCCACGGTCGGCGGAGCCACTGTGCCCACGGTCGGCGGAGCCACTGTGCCCACGGTCGGCGGAGCCGAACAGATCGGAGGCCAGCTGGGACTCGCGGGCGCGCATCCAGTTGCGGTTGCCCTTGACGGTGTTGATCTCGCCGTTGTGGGCGACGAAGCGGTAGGGGTGCGCGAGGGGCCACGACGGGAAGGTGTTCGTGGAGAACCGGGAGTGCACCAGCGCGATCGCGGAGCCGAAGCGGCGGTCGGACAGGTCCGGGAAGAAGGGCTCGAGCTGACCGGTGGTGAGCATGCCCTTGTAGACGAGGGTCCGCGCGGACAGCGAGGGGAAGTAGACGCCCGCCTCGCGCTCGGCGCGCTTGCGCAGCACGAAGGCCGTGCGGTCGAGGTCGATGCCCTGGGAGGCGTGGTCCGTGACGAAGATCTGGCGGAAGGCCGGCATCGTGGAGCGGGCGGCGGCGCCGAGCAGTTCGGGCGCGACGGGCACCTCGCGCCAGCCGAGGACGGTCAGGCCCTCGTCGGCGGCGATCTCCTCGATGCGGGCGACGGCCTCGTCGGCGGCGTCCACGGGGAGGAAGGCGATGCCGACGGCGTAGGCGCCGGCCTCGGGCAGTTCGAGTCCGGACACCTCGCGGAAGAAGGCGTCCGGGACCTGGGAGAGGATGCCCGCGCCGTCACCGGAGTCCGGCTCGGAGCCGGTGGCACCGCGGTGTTCCAGGTTGCGCAGGACGGTGAGTGCCTGCTCGACCAGAGTGTGGGACGCCTCGCCGGTGAGGGTGGCGACAAAGCCGACGCCGCAGGCGTCGTGCTCGTCGTGGGGGTCGTACATGCCCTGCGGGTCAGGGCGAGCATCCATGAAGGACCAGTTCTGGCCATGCGCGGAATGCTGGGACGGCTGGCGCGGCGTACGCATCGGCTCTCCCGTCGTCGTCATGTGGCATGTGCGAAGTGCCGAGGGACGACGTCGGCCCTCTGCGTGACTGCAAAATTTCGTGCAGATTACACGATGGAACGGATCCCGGTAAGCGGGAAATTTTGTTCCGCCATGTGGACACCATGCAGGTCACGGCAGGGGTTCCGCGCCTGGCAGGGGAAGCTGCGGGGACCGTGGCGGGCAGATCGGTGTCCGCCGGTCCGAGGGCGGGGGCGGGCGTCTTGGCCCACTCCCGCGACTGCGTCGCGGGCATCGTCGCCCACAGCGCTTTCGGCTCATGCCCCGTCGTCACGCGGTCGAAACCAACGAGTAACGGCTACTTGCGCGGTCCCTCACACGGGAGCCGGCCGGGGCATCGGTGCCGCTCGTCCGGGCGGGGCACCGATCCGGTCGCCCCGGTCCGGCAGCCGTACGGGGTCGCACAGGCGGTCCGTACGGGGTCATGCGGGGTCATGCGGGGTCATGCGGGCGATCCGTCCGAGCCGGGTCATCCCACGGCCGTTCCGAACAACATGCCCAGCGCGTACGTCACACCGGCCGCCGCGCCGCCGAGGGCGAGCTGCCGCAGACCGCTGTACCACCAGGTCCGCGCGGTCACCTTGGCCACCAGGGCGCCGCACAGGAAGAGTCCCAGGAGCGCCAGCAGCACGGCGGGCCACAGACTGCTCGCGCCGAGCAGGTACGGCAGGACGGGCAGCAGCGCGCCCAGGGCGAAGGCGCCGAAGCTGGAGACCGCGGCCACGGTGGGTGAGGGCAGGTCGCCGGGGTCGATGCCCAGTTCCTCGCGGGCGTGGATCTCCAGTGCCTGCTCGGGGTCCTTCGACAGCTGCCGGGCCACCTCGGCGGCGAGCTCCGGCTCGACGCCGCGGGCCTCGTAGAGGGCGGCGAGTTCGGCCTCCTCGTCCTTGGGGTGCTGGCGCAGTTCGCGTCGCTCGACGTCCAGCTCGGCCTCGACGAGCTCGCGCTGGGAGGCGACGGAGGTGTACTCGCCGGCGGCCATGGAGAAGGCGCCGGCCGCCAGGCCCGCGAGGCCGGTGATGACGATGGTCTGCTGTCCGACCGAGCCGCCGGCGACGCCGGTCATCAGCGCGAGGTTGGAAACCAGGCCGTCCATCGCGCCGAAGACGGCGGGGCGCAGCCAGCCGCCGTTGACATCGCGGTGTGTGTGGTTGTCGCGGTGCGCCTCGTGCAGCGTCGCCTCGGTCTCGATGATCGCCATGCCGTCCCCCAGGGAGTTCGCGGAAGCGCCTGCGAAGCCGACGCCGCCGACGGCTGACGCAGACCTCGTTTTAGACGCATTCTATTTTTGAACGGCACCCAATGTACGCCTCCCCCTTCCCTCCTGCCAGCAAGGAAAGGCTGGGCTAACCTGCGGTTTTGTCGATTCCGCCGCTCACCTTCGGGAGGGTCCGCACCGATGTCGACCGGGTGACACCGTGGCCTGTGAGGCTGTGCCGGACCTCACATCGGGGACAGTTCCGCAAAGGGCTTCGCGCCTCTCGGGGCGCCCCTGAGAGGAGAGCCGCGTATGGCATCGATCGCCTGCATCCCCTCGGCCCCGGCGCCCGGGGACTCCCTCGGGCTCCGCGAACGGGCACGCGGCGCGCTGCTCGGCCTGGCCGTCGGCGACGCGCTGGGCGCCCCGGCCGAGAACTTGAAACCCTCCGAGATCCGCGCCCGGTGGGGCCGCATCACGGGATACGTGGCGGATCACCCCGCCGGCACGGACGACACCGAGTACGCGATCCTGTCCGGTCTGCTGCTGGCCCGGCACGGGTCGGCGCTCACCCCGGCGCAGGTCGGGGCGGCCTGGCACGAATGGATCGCGGACCGTGCCGAGGGGCGGTTCCGCGGTGCCGGCTTCAGCGAGCGCGGCACCCTGGAGAACCTCCGCCGGGGACTGGCCGCCCCCGTCTCCGCCCAGCACCGCCACGCCTGGAGCGACGGGCTGGCGATGCGGGCGGCACCGCACGGCGTCTTCGCGGCCGGCCGTCCCGCCGAGGCGGCCCGGCTGGCGGCGGTCGACGGCTCGGTCAGCCACGACGGCGAGGGCATCTACGGAGGCCAAGCGGTCGCGGCGGGCGTGGCGGCGGCGATGGCCGGGGCACCGGTGGTCACCGTCGTGGCCACCGCGCTGGCCCTGGTGCCGGAGGACTCCTGGACCGCCCGTTCCCTGCGCCGCGCCGTCACCGCGGCCCACCGGGGCGAACGCGCGGTCCGCTCCGCGGTCGTGATCGGCGGCTACCCCTGGACCGACCTGGCCCCCGAGGCCGTCGCCCTCGCCTTCGGCGCGTACGCGGCGGCGGACGGGGACTTCGAACAGACGGTGCTGACGGCCGTCAACATGGGCCGCGACGCGGACACCACGGCGGCGGTGGCGGGCGCCCTCGCGGGCGCGACGCGGGGCGCCGCCGCGATCCCGGAGGCCTGGGCGGCCGCCATCGGCCCGGCACGCGGCAGCTGCCTCCCGGCGATGGCGGGCCACCACGTCCTGGACATCGCGGACCTGCTCACCCCGACACCGTCCGCCAACACAACGGAGACCCCGTCATGACCCTCCCCCCGCCGGCAACGACACCCACATCCACACCACCGGAACCACCATCCGCACCCCCCACCGAAAACCCCCCGCCGAGGCCACCCCCGCCCGATCACGAAACCCGCACCTCCGATACCCGCCACCCCGAGGACGGCCCCGAGGCCGCCGATGGCACGACCGTCCCACCGGGGCCACCCGCATCCGCGTCCCGCACGAGTGGTGCGAACGGGAAACACCAGGCCGAAGGCGAAGCCGAGGCCTCCAAAGACCACCGGACCAGGACAGCACCCCCCGCCCCGCCGCCGCAGGCCCCCCGTATCGAGGGCCTCCTCCTCGGCCTCGCCGCCGGAGACGCCGCCGGCTGGCCCGCGGCCCGGCACCGCGCCGCCCGGATGCCCGAGTGGACCCGGCGCCTCACCCGGGAGCTGGACACCTTCGCCGAACAGAACGCGACCACCACCCTTCCCGTCCCCATCGCCCTCAACCAGCCCTCGGAACCCCTGCGCCTCGGCCCCTCCGACGACGCCGAGTGGGCGGTGTTCGCCGCCGAGGCAGTCCTGCGGGCCGGCGACGACGGCGCGCTCGGCGACCTGAGCCGCGAACGCCGCACCCGGGCCGCCATCGACCTCACCTGGAACGCCGTGGCCGGCGAGGTCGCCGCGGCAGCGGAACGCGCGCCCGAGATCGAGTCGGCCGTCCTGCCCCTGCGCGCCCGCATCTCCGTACGGGCCGGGCTCGGCAACCTCGCCACCGGTCTGCGCCCGCCCGCCACCGGCCACGACAACCCGCACTACTTCGACGACGCGGCCTGCGTACGGGCCTGCGTCCTGGCCGTGGCCCACCCCGGCGACCCCGAAGGCGCCGCCGCGCTCGCCGAGTTCGACGCCCGCTACACCCAGGACGGCGACGGGGTGCACGGCGCCCGCGCGATGGCCGCCGCCGTCGCCCTCGCGCTGGCCGGCGCGGACGTCGAGGCATGCGTGGCGGCCGCGGTGGCCGAGTTGCCCGAGGAGACGGAGATCGGCCGCAACGCCCGGCACGCGCTGCGGCTCGCCGCGGACGCCGACGGCGCCTTCGCCCTCGTACCGCCCCTGGAGCACCAGATCGTCGACCACGTCTACAGCTACGGCATCGCCGCTGCCGAGACCGTCCCCGTGGCCCTCGCGCTGGCCACCGCCTCGCACGGCCGGATCGCGGAGGCGGTACCCGCGGCGGCCTGTCTGTCCCGGGTCGCGGACTCGGCCCCCGCCCTCGTCGGCGCGCTGACCGGCGCGCTCGGCGGGGGCACGGCGATCCCGGAGTCCTGGCGGGAGAGCTGCCGCACCCTCTCCGGCTGCACGCTCCCCCGGCTCACCGGCACCGACCTGGTGGAACTCGCCGGACTCCTGGAAGCCGCACAACCACCTCCCCCGGGGGGATGATTCGGGCATGACGCTCAAAGAGCATGAAAAGCGGGTTCAGGGTGCCTCCCTCGACGAGCGGATCACCGGCGCGCTGGTGGGAGCCGCCGTCGGCGACGCGCTCGGCGGCCCCGTCGAGGGGTACTCCCCCGAGCAGATCGTCGAGCGCCACGGCGGCCGTGTCCACGGCGTCGTCGGCCCCTGGAACGGCGAGGCCTGGCGCACCGCCCGTCCGATCGCCCCGTACCACAAGGGCGACGGCCACGTCACCGACGACACCCTCATGACGCACGCCCTGGTCCGGGTGTACGCGCGGGTCCGGGACCATCTGGACGCCTACGCCGTCGCCGACCACCTGGTCCCGGACCTGATGACGCATCCGCGTTGGATCCCGGAACTGGAGGCAAAGGCGCTCCCGTTGCAGCGGGTCTTCCTCGCGGAGAAGTGGCTGGTGGCCCGCATCCACTACGGCCACGTCGACCCGCGCGAGGCGGGCGTCGGCAACATCGTCAACTGCGGTGCCGCGATGTACATGGCCCCGGTCGGCCTGGTCAACGCGGCCCACCCGGCGGGCGCCTATGCCGAGGCGCTGGACGTCGCGGGGGCCCACCAGTCGTCGTACGGCCGGGAGGCGGCCGGCATTCTCGCCGCGGCCGTGGCGGCGGCGTGCACACCGGGGGCGACACCGGACTCGGTCGTCACCGCCTGCCTGTCCCTGGCGAAGGACGGCACGCGGACGGCGATCGAGCGGGTCTGCGAAGTGGCGTCCCGCCATACGGACTTCGAGTCCGCGCTGCGCCCGCTGCGGGAGGCGGTGACCCCGTACGACACCGTGGGCCCCGACTACCGCGCTCCTTCGCTGGGTGCCCGCCGTCCGTCGCGGCTGCACGCGATCGAGGAACTCCCGGTCGCGCTGGGCATGGTGGTGGTGGCCGGCGGCGACTTCCGGCACGCGGTGCTGGGCGCGGTGAACTACGGCCGGGACTGCGACTCCATCGCCACGATGGCCGGCGCCGTGACGGGTGCCCTCGGTTCGCCGGTCCCCCGGAACTGGGCGAAGACCGTGGCGGAGGCCAGCCGCATCGACCTCCTGGAACCCGCGGCCGCGCTGACGGAGGTGGCCCGCGAGGTCTTCGCGCGCGACGTGTCCCGGCGCCGCGCGCACGAAAGGGCGTTCGCCGAACTGGGAGGCCCGGAATGCTCCGACTGACCTGGGTCCAGCCGGAGGACCTGATCGGGCACGAGCTGCGCCAGGCCGCCCAGGACGGCCGGGCGGCCACGGCCGTCGCCGCCGTCGCGGCCCGGTGGCACGCGGCGGGCGGCCCCGAGGCCCCGCCCCGCGCGGGCGCCTCCCCACGACCGGTGTCCCGCTACCTCCGGCTGCTGGCCGGGGACCTCCTGGACGAACTCGCCGACCTGCCCAGCGGCCTGGCGGACGAGGAACCGACAGACCTCGACGCCATCAAGTCCCTCTGTCCCAACTGGCCTTCACCCGTCGACGCCGCTCCCCCGGCCCCTGACCACCTCGCATCCGACCACCTCGAAGCCGACCGGCGCCGAACCGACCGCATCGAAGCCGCCTGGCTCGGCCGTGCCGTCGGCTGTCTGCTCGGCAAGCCGGTGGAGAAGCTCCCCCTCGACGGCATCCGCCAACTCGCCCGGGCCACCGGAAACTGGCCTCTGAACGGCTACTTCACCGCCCTCGGAGTCCCCGGGGAGCTGGCCGCGCGGTACCCCTGGAACCGTCGCTCGGCGGCCACCTCGCTCGCCGAGAACATCGACGGGATGCCCGAGGACGACGACCTCGACTACCCGCTTCTCAACCTGCTGCTGCTCCAGCGGTACGGCAGGGCCTTCACCACCACGGACGTGGCCCGGCTCTGGCTGGACGAACTCCCGGCGGGCCGTGCCTTCACCGCCGAACGCGTCGCCTACCGCAACCTCCTCGACGGCCTGGAGCCCCCGCGCACCGCCCGCCACCGCAACCCGTTCCGCGAGTGGATCGGTGCCCTGATCCGCGCCGACGTGCACGGCTGGACCAACCCCGGAGATCCGGCGGGCGCCGCCGAACAGGCCCACCGCGACGCCACCCTCACGCACACCGCGGGCGGGGTGCACGCCGCGATGTTCAGCGCGGCCGTCATCGCCACCGCCGCAGGCGCAGGCGTAGGCGCAGGCGTAGGCGCAGGCGGCGACCGCCCGGACGTCCACGCCTGCCTGCGCGCCGGCCTCACCGTCGTACCGCCCCGCTCCCGGCTCGCCCGCGCCGTGCGCGAGGCCGTCCAACTGGCGCACGAACACCACGACTTCACCACCGTCGTCGACCGGCTCCATACCCTGCACGCGGGAACCCACTGGGTGCACGCCGTCCCCAACACCGCCCTGATGGCCGCCGCCCTCACGCACGCGGACGGCGACTTCACCGGCGCCGTCTGCCGTGCCGTGTCCGGCGGCTGGGACACGGATTCGAACGGCGCGACGGTCGGCGGTATCACCGCTTTGCTCGCCGGTTCCCCCGCCGCGCTTCCCGAGCGCTGGACGGCCCCGCTGAAGAACCGGCTGGCCACCTCCGTCGGCGACTTCGACGGCGTCGGCTTCGACACCCTGGCCCGTCTGACCCGTCTGGAGGCCTCCCGCCCATGACCCGGCCCACCACGCCCACCTCCCCCTCCGCGCCCCCGCCCCCGCCCCCGCCCCCGCCCCCGCCCTCCGGCCTGCGTGTCCTGGACCTCGCCACCCTCTTCGCCGGCCCCCTCGCCGCGACCCTGCTCGGCGACTTCGGCGCGGAGGTCGTCAAGATCGAGCATCCGAAAAAGCCCGATCCCTCCCGCGGCCACGGCCCGTCGAAGAACGGCGTGGGGCTGTGGTGGAAGATGCTCGGCCGCAACAAGCGGACCATCACCCTCGACCTGTCCACCCGCGGCGGCCGGGCGACCCTGCTGCGCCTCGCCGGGACCGCCGACGTGATCATCGAGAACTTCCGGCCCGGCACCCTGGAGAAGTGGGACCTGGGCTGGTCCGAACTGTCCGCCGCCAACCCCCGTCTCGTCCTGGTCCGGGTCACCGGCTTCGGCCAGTTCGGCCCGTACGCGCACCGGCCCGGCTTCGGCACGCTCGCCGAGGCGATGAGCGGTTTCGCCGCCATCACCGGTGAGCCGGACTCGCCCCCGACGCTGCCGCCGTTCGGCCTGGCCGACTCCATCGCGGGCCTGACCACGGCGTACGCGGTGCTGACCGCCCTCGCCGGGCGGGACCGCACCGGCGAGGGCCAGGTCGTCGACATGGCCCTCATCGAACCGATCCTCACCGCGCTCGGACCCCAGCCGACCTGGTACGACCAGCTCGGCCACGTCCAGCCGCGCACCGGCAACCGCTCCCAGAACAACGCCCCGCGCGGCACCTACCTCACCGCCGACGGCACCTGGGTCGCCGTCTCCACCTCGGCCCAGTCGGTCGCCGAGCGGGTGATGCGGCTGGTGGGGCGGCCCGAGCTGATCGACGAACCGTGGTTCGCCACCGGCGCCGGCCGCGCCCGGCACGCGGACGTCCTGGACGAGGCGGTGGGCGGCTGGATCGCCTGCCGCACCCGTACCGACGTGCTCGCCGCCTTCGAGAAGGCCGAGGCCGCGGTGGCGCCCGTCCAGGACGTACGGGACGTGATGACCGACCCGCAGTACCAGGCCCTGAACACCATCACCACGGTCGACGATCCCGAGCTGGGCCCGCTGCGCATGCAGAACGTCCTCTTCCGGCTCTCCCACACTCCCGGCGCGATCCGCTGGGCGGGCCGCCCGCACGGCGCCGACACCGACGAGGTCCTGACCGAACTGGGCCTCACCCCCGCCGAGCTGACGGCCCTGCGCGCGGAAGGCGCGCTGTGACGGCGGCACCCCCGCTGACCTGGCTGTACGCGCCGGGCGACCGGCCGCGTGTGGTGGCGAAGGCACTCGTCTCCGGGGCCGACGTGGTGGTGATCGACCTGGAGGACGCCGTCGCTCCCGACCACAAGGCGTACGCCCGTGCCGCCTCCGTCGAGCTGCTGTGCGACCCGCAGCCGGTCCCGGTCCACGTCCGTGTCAATGCCCTGACCGGTCCCTGGGGTGAGGCCGACCTCGCCGCCGTCGCCCCGGCCGGGGGCCTGGCGGGCCTGGCCGGTCTGCGACTGCCCAAGGTGTCCTCGCCCGCCGACGTCGTCCGGGTCGCGCGGCGGGTGGTGTCCGCCCACGGCGGCGCGCTCGGTCTGTACGCGCTGCTGGAGACGGCCGTCGGCATCGAGCGGGCGCACGACGTGGCCACCGCCCACCCGTTCCTGCGCGGTATCTCGATCGGTGAGGAGGACCTGCGGACCGATCTGGGCGTACGCGACGACGCGGGCCTCGACTGGTCCCGCTCCCGCGTGGTCGTCGCCGCGCGGGCGGCGGGTCTGGCCCCGCCCACCCAGTCCGTCCATCCGGACCTCCGCGACCTGGACGGTCTCCTCGTCTCCTGCGTCCGTGGCCGCGCCCTGGGTTTCCTGGGCCGCGCCGCCATCCACCCGCGTCAGCTGCCGGTCATCGAGCGCGCCTATCTGCCCACGGAGGAGGAGATCGAGCAGGCGGAGACGGTCATCAAGGCGGCGGCCGGCGAGCAGGGCGCCCAAGCGCTTCCCGACGGCCGCTTCATCGACGCGGCGGTGGTGACAGCCGCCCAGCGGGTCCTGTCCCTGGCCCGCCGCACCTAGCCCCTCGTGTGGATCGGGCCGGGCTCGCGGGGTCCGGTGCCGCGCCTCGCCGCGTTGCCGTCGGTCCCCGGGGCTCCTTTCCCGAGTTCTCGGCTTCTTCCCCCGCTCTCGGCTCCGCTCGAGCGGGGGGACTCCGACCGGCTCCCTCCTCCGCCCTGCGAGGCTCCCCCCACTGCCCGAAGGGCGTGAGCGGTGCCCCCGGCACCGGACCCCGCTCCCTGATCCGGCCCGACCCGAACGAAGGACCCCGGGCCCCGCGCGCACGCCCGTGGGGCGCCCGGAGATCCCGGGCGCCCCACGGCGTCGTTCACGTACAACGGGCCGCCGGTCAGCGGCGGACCGGCGGACCGTCAGCTCTTCTTCGCCGACCCGGCCGCTTCCTCGGGGGCCGCAGTCCCGGAACCCGCGTCCTCGGAATCCGCCCGGGCCGTCTCCGCCTTGACGTCCTCGGCCCGTGCGTCACCCGGCTCGGCGACGTCCTTGTCCGCCACGCCGCCGTTCGCCTTCGGGCTCGCGTCAGCCTTCGACCCGGCGTCCGGCTTCTTCGGCTCGGTTTCTTCCTTCGCCTCCGGCGAGTCCGCCTTGCCGTCCTTGCCGGCAGTCTCCGGCTCGGCCGCCTCGGACCCGGAACCGCTCCCGGCCTCGCCCGGGGCCTCGTCGCCCCCGGCGGAACCGTCTGTCGCACCACCGGCCGCACCACCGGCGGCAGCCGCACCCGGTTCCACCACGATCTCGCGTCCCGGACGCAGCTTCGCCGACACCACGAAGTACACGACCGCGAGCACGAACACGAACATCGCGGTCCAGTTGTTCAGCCGCAGGCCCAGGATCTCGCGGGCCTCGTCGACGCGCATGTACTCGATCCAGAACCGGCCCGCGCAGTACGCGGCGACGTACAGCGCGAACGCCCGCCCGTGCCCGAGCTTGAAGCGGCGGTCCGCCCAGATGACCAGCAGGGCGACGCCCACGCACCACAGCGACTCGTACAGGAACGTCGGGTGGTAGTACCCCGGTACCCGGCCGCCCGCCGTGGACGTGATGTGCAGGGCCCACGGAAGGTCCGTCTCCCGCCCGTACAGTTCCTGGTTGAACCAGTTGCCCCAGCGTCCGATCGCCTGCGCCAGCGCCAGACCGGGGGCCAGGGCATCGGCATACGGCGGAAGGGCGATGCCCCGGCGCCGGCAGCCGATCCAGGCACCCACCGCGCCCAGTGCGACGGCGCCCCAGATACCGAGGCCGCCCTCCCAGATCTTGAAGGCGTCGACCCAGTTCCGGCCCTCGCCGAAGTAGAGCTGGTAATCGGTGATCACGTGGTAGAGGCGGCCACCGATCAGGCCGAACGGAACGGCCCAGAACGCGATGTCCCAGGCGGTTCCCTTCTGGCCGCCGCGCGCCACCCACCGGCGGTCGACGATCCAGAGGGCGACGAAGAGGCCGGCGAGGATGCTGAAGGCATAGCCGCGGAGCGGAATGGGGCCGAGGTACAGCACCCCGCTCGACGGGCTGGGAATGTAGGCAAGTTCCATAGCAGGGTCGACGCTACCGCGCCGGACCGGTCCCACGGTGGGCGGCCCGGCTACGGGTCCATAACGGGAGGGCTCGCACCCCTACTGCTGATTGGCCTCCTCCACCATCTTCCTGAGCTTCGCCGGGGTCATCGTCCGGTCCTGGTAGATGTTCTTGTCGCCGAGCAGGACGGTCGGCGTGCCGGAGAAGCGGCCCTTCTGGAAGGCCTCGTTGGACTTCGCGACCCAGTTGTTGTGCGTGCCGTCCTTCACGCAGCCGCGGAAGGCGGGGGTGTCGAGGCCCTCGACCTTGCCGGCCAGCTCGATGAGCTTGGCGTTGTCGGCGAAGGCGTCGTCCCTCTCCGGGGGCTGGTTGCCGAACAGCACGTCGTGGTACTCGGCGAACTTGCCGACGTCCTGGGCGCAGGCCGCCGCGTTGGCGGAGTTGCGGGAGCCGGTGCCGCCCATGTTCCCGTCGATCAGCGTGACGAGGTGGTACTCGGTCTTCAACTGGCCGGACTTGGTCAGCTCATGGAGGGTGGGCCGGTACGCCAGCTCGAAGGACTTGCAGGCGGGGCAGCGGAAGTCCTCCCACACGGTGAGGGTGGACTTGGCACTCTCCTTGCCGACCGGGATGGCGAGGCCGTCCTTGCCGAGCGCCCCCGAGGGCGCCACCACCGGGCCCGCCTTTTTGCTCCCGTCGTCCTTGCCCGCATTGGCGGCGACGATGCCGATCACCGCCGCGAGCGCCAGGACACAGACCACGCTCGCACCCACGATCAGGGTGCGGCGCCTTCTGTCCGCCGCTTTCTGCTTCTCACGCTCGTCCGCCAGCCGCTCACGGGCGGCGCGCTTTCCCTCATGGTTCTTCTCGCTCACAACCCGCAGAACGAACCGGGGAGGCGCAACGCGCCTCCCCGGCCCCAGGTCCACCCGTACGAGGGACCCGTATGACTAACTGCGGAGCGCCTGCCGAGGGAGGGGCACCAGCGCTGCCGTCCTGGATCCGGCGCGGCCGGGCTCGGCCGCACACGCCGTCACCGGCCCCGCACGCCGTCAGGACCGGCCGCGTACGCCCTTGGCCAGCTCGCCCGCGAGCGCCCGCACGGCCTGGAGGCCCGCGGCCGGGTCGGGGGCCTCCAGCAGCCGCTTGACGAAGGCCGATCCGACGATCACGCCGTCGGCGAAGCGGGCGACCTCGGCGGCCTGGGCGGCGTCGGAGACGCCGATCCCGACGCACACCGGCAGATCGGCACGGCTCGCCCGGGCGCGTGTCACGAGGTTCTCGGCCTGCGCGCCGACCGACTCGCGGGTACCGGTGACGCCCATGAGGGAGGCGGCGTAGACGAAGCCGCTGCCCGCCGCGGTGATCTCGGCGAGCCGCTCGTCCTTACTGCTGGGCGCGACGACGAAGACGGTGGCGAGACCGTGTTTGCCGGCGTGCTCCCGCCACAGCGCCGACTCCTGGACGGGCAGGTCGGGCAGGATGCAGCCGGCGCCGCCCGCCTCGGCGAGTTCGGCGGTGAACCGCTCGACGCCGTAGCGGTCGATGGGGTTCCAGTACGTCATGACGAGGATCGGCTTCCCCGTGGCCCGGTGGGCCTCCCGGACCGTGCGCAGCACGTCGGCGATCCGCACGCCGCCGCGCAGGGCGATGTCGTCGGCGGTCTGGATGACGGGCCCGTCGAGGACGGGGTCGCTGTGCGGCAGACCCACCTCCACGACGTCGGCGCCGCCGTCGATGACGGCCTTCACGGCGTCGATGCCTCCGTCGACGGTCGGGAACCCGGCCGGGAGGTAGGCGATCAGCGCGGCGCGACCCTCGGACTTCGCCGTGGCGAGGGTGTCGCTCAGCAGCTTCACGTTCCCGCTCACTTGGCGTCCCCCTCGATCTCGGCGGTGTCGGTGTCCGCGTCGGCGGCGACGGTCCTGTCGGTGATATCGGTGTCGTACAGATCGAAGTAGCGGGCGGCGGTGTCCATGTCCTTGTCGCCCCGGCCGGACAGGTTGACGACGATCAGCCCGTCCTTGCCCAGTTCCCGGCCGACCTCCAGGGCGCCGGCCAGCGCGTGGGCGCTCTCGATGGCCGGGATGATGCCCTCGGTGCGTGACAGCAGCCGCAGGGCCTGCATGGCGGCGTCGTCGGTGACCGCGCGGTACTCGCCGCGGCCGGAGTCCTTGAGGTAGGCGTGCTCGGGTCCGATGCCCGGGTAGTCGAGCCCCGCCGAGATGGAGTACGGCTCGGTGATCTGGCCCTCGTCGTCCTGGAGGACGTAGGAACGCGAGCCGTGCAGGATGCCGGGCTCGCCCGCGGTGAGGGTGGCCGCGTGCTCGCCGCTCTCGATGCCGTGTCCGGCGGGTTCGCAGCCGATGAGCCGGACCGAGGTGTCCGGGATGAAGGCGTGGAAGAGGCCGATGGCGTTGGAGCCGCCGCCGACGCAGGCGATCGCGGCGTCGGGCAGCCGTCCGGCCCGCTCCAGCAGCTGGCGGCGGGTCTCGACGCCGATGACGCGGTGGAAGTCGCGGACCATGCCGGGGAAGGGGTGGGGTCCGGCGACGGTGCCGAAGAGGTAGTGCGTGCGGTCGACGTTGGCGACCCAGTCGCGGAACGCCTCGTTGATGGCGTCCTTGAGGGTGCGGCTGCCGGACTTCACGGCGATGACCTCGGCGCCGAGCATGCGCATCCTGGCCACGTTGAGGGCCTGGCGCTCGGTGTCGATCTCGCCCATGTAGATGGTGCAGTCGAGGCCGAACAGGGCGCAGGCGGTGGCGGTGGCGACGCCGTGTTGGCCGGCGCCGGTCTCGGCGATGACACGGGTCTTGCCCATGCGCCGGGTGAGCAGGGCCTGGCCGAGCACGTTGTTGATCTTGTGGGAGCCGGTGTGGTTGAGGTCCTCGCGCTTGAGGAAGACCCGGGCGCCGCCGGCGTGTTCGGCGAACCGGGGCACCTCGGTGAGGGCGCTCGGGCGGCCGGTGTAGTTGACCATCAGATCGTCGAGTTCGCGGGCGAACTCGGGGTCGGTCTTGGCCTTGTCGTACTCGACGGCGACCTCGTCCACGGCGGCGACGAGCGCCTCCGGGATGAACTTGCCGCCGAACGCGCCGAAGTAACCCTCGGCGCTGGGCGCCTGGCCCTCGGGATCGGGAATGAAGAACTGGCTGGGCATGCGGAAACCTCACGGTGAGTGTGTGGACACGTTTCGCCGTGGGAGGCAGGGCTGGTCGAGCCGACACGGCCGGGCGGCGTGTCGGTACAGCCCCGCGCCCCTTGTCAGGGGCGGTGCCATCGCAGTCCGTTGACCTGACCCGGCTCGTCACCGATGTGGTAGCGCACCCGGCGGCCGAGCACACGGCGAGCGGGGGCCCGGCAGCCTCGCGGGCGGCAGCCGCGGGCGAGGCGCGCGTACGGGTCCCTGGTCGTCAGGGTGATCGGGAGGGTCATCGGTGCCAGCCTAGCGGGCGGTCAGCCGCGCCCGTGGCGCAGGGCGGGGTGCTCGCCGGCCGCCACCAGGTCGGCGACCGCGGTCTTCGGGTCGCGGCCGGTGACCAGGGACTCGCCGACCAGGACGGCGTCGGCGCCGGCGTTGGCGTAGGCGATGAGGTCGTGCGGGCCGCGGACGCCGGACTCGGCGACCTTGACGAGGTGGTTCGGGATCTCGGGGGCGACCCGCTCGAAGGTGCCGCGGTCGACCTCGAGGGACTTGAGGTTGCGCGCGTTGACCCCGATGACCTTGGCGCCGGCGTCGACCGCGCGCTCGACCTCGTCCTCGTCGTGCACCTCGACGAGCGGAGTGAGCCCGATGGACTCGGCGCGCTCGATCAGCGATTCCAGGGCCGGCTGGTCGAGGGCGGCGACGATGAGCAGCGCGAGGTCGGCGCCGTGCGCCCGGGCCTCCCAGAGCTGGTACGAGGTGACGATGAAGTCCTTGCGCAGGACGGGGATGTCCACCCGCGCGCGGACCGCCTCCAGGTCGGCGAGCGAGCCGCCGAAGCGGCGTTGCTCGGTGAGGACGGAGATGACGGCCGCGCCGCCCGCCTCGTAGTCGGCGGCGAGTCCGGCCGGGTCGGCGATCGCGGCGAGCGCGCCCTTGGACGGGCTGGAGCGCTTGACCTCGCAGATCACCTTGACGCCTTCGCCGCGCAGGGCGGCCGCGCCGTCCTTGGCCGCGGGAGCCTTCGCCACGCGCTCCTTGAGCTCGTCGAGGCTGACCCGTGCCTGGCGCTCCGTGAGGTCGGCACGGACTCCGTCGATGATCTCGTCGAGCACACTCACGCGAGGGGCCCCCTTCCAGACGGTCCGTCTTCAGTGCGTTCGATTCCGTCCCTGGGGCGTCCCCCGTCCTCATGGGCGGGTCGCCGGGCGAAACCGGTGGTCACTGCGATGGTATCCGCAGCAGGGGGTACGTCTCACATCCGGTTGACGCCGGTCCCACTACCTGGGCTTTCGCTCTTTGATCAAGGATGTAGCCAGCCACCGAACGGCAGGTTCCGGACAACCGTGAAAACCAGTACGAGCGCCCCCAGGGACCACAGGAGCACCGGTCCGGGGTCGATGCGCAGGGGTTTTCCGCGCGCCGCGCGGGTCACCCATACGGTCCAGAGGACGGCGAAGGCCGCGTAACCGAGGACGGCGGGCGCGTTGGCCTGGAGGGCGGCCGGGAGGTCGCCGTGGGCGACGGCGTGCGCGCTGCGCAGTCCGCCGCAGCCGGGGCAGTACAGGCCGGTGAGGCGCAGCAGCGGGCAGGCGGGGTAGTGGCCGGGCTCGTTGGGGTCCACCGCCCCGACGTAGGCGAAGGCTCCGGCGACGGCGGCGAGCGCTCCGGCGGGGAGTGCCAGTCGGGCGGCGAGGCCGCGGGGCACGCTGCGGCTGACGGCGTTCACAGGGTGATTGTGCCCCGCGCTCGCGCGTCAGGGGCGGTTCCGGCACCCGTGTGCCGGCCGCCCCCGTCCGGAGCGCTCCCGGTGATCAGCTCTCGGCGCGGGCCGGCGTACGGTCCGCGGCCGGCGGGTTGAGGGGGTGGAAGTGCGGCTTCTGGCCCATGCCCATCTTGCTCATGATTCCGCCGACGACACCGCCGAGCAGCACGACGCCCATGCCGGCCCAGAAGCCCACCGGTGAGTTCGCCACCATGAACATGCTCGCGACGCAGAAACCGATGAACGAGATGATGACACCGGTCCAGGCGGCCGGAGTGTGACCGTGGCTGCTGCCCGCCATTGCTTGCTCCTCAGTGCTGTGTACGTGTCTGAGCAGGACGCTCGGATCAATTGTCCCGCACGCGCACGCGTGCCGTGATCGGGGGTGCTCCTCCGCGCGCCGAACGCCCGTCGCCGACTGCTCGACGGAGGGGAGCGCGGTCCGGCGGTCCGGCGGTCCGGCGGTTCAGGCTCCGGTCGGGTCCTCGCCGCGGTCGAGGGCCTTCCACAGCTCTTCCGGCCGGTCGGGATCGCCGGCGGCGGCCGAACGGCGTGGCCGCGGGGCGCCGCCGCGCTCGTAGCGGCCGGACATCGCGGGCCACAGCCTGCCGTAGCACAGGGCGAGCACACCGGCCAGCAGGAGCAGCAGGCCGCCCACGGCCGCGACGTAGGGCCAGGCCGTGTGGCTGAGTGCTTCCACGGTGGCCGACGTGTCGCCGGAGACCTCGGCGGCCTTGTCGTCGAGCGCGGAGCTGTCAAGGGCACCGAGCAGGGCGGCTGCGACGGTGCCCGCCCCGGACAGGGCGAGCAGCGCGGCGACGGCGAACCGGCCGGCCCGGCGGACGGCGAAGACGGCGACGAGCGCGGCCAGGCCCACCACGGCGAGGGCGGCGGGGACGCCGGTGACGTCGCTGCCGTTCGCGGTCAGGGGGAAGGAGCCGCCGGCCACGGTCGCGGTGCCCTGGGACCACTGCTGCCGGGTGGCGAGCAGGGCCACGGCCGCGCCCAGGGCACCGCACAGCAGGGCGACGGCGAGGCTGAGGCGGCCGGTCCGGGCGGAGCCGGCGGCCTCGGAAGGGGGGTGAGGTACGGCAGTCACGTACTCCACTATCGCGTGAACCGCGCGCGAACGGTCACCCGGGGCATGTGCCGGTCGTATCTCACACGGCTCCGGGCGCGACCCGCCCGGCCCCGGGCGGGCGTCACACCGCGCCCAGCCGGTTCGCCGTGTGGACGGCGCGCAGCACGGCGGCCGCCTTGTTGCGGCACTCGGTGTCCTCTGCGACCGGGTCGGAGTCGGCCACGATCCCGGCGCCCGCCTGGACGTACGCGGTGCCGTCGCGCAGCAGCGCGGTGCGGATGGCGATGGCGGTGTCGGAGTCACCGGCGAAGTCCAGGTAGCCGACGCAGCCGCCGTACAGTCCGCGCCGGGACGGCTCGAGTTCGTCGATGATCTGCATGGCACGGGGCTTGGGCGCGCCGGAGAGGGTGCCGGCCGGGAAGCAGGCGGTGAGCACGTCGAAGGCGGAGCGGCCGGGCGAGACCCGGCCGGTGACCGTCGAGACGATGTGCATGACGTGCGAGTACCGCTCGACGGACATGAAGTCGACGACCTCGACGGAGCCGGGCTCGCAGACCCGCCCGAGGTCGTTGCGGCCCAGGTCGACGAGCATGAGGTGCTCGGCGCGCTCCTTGGGGTCGGCGAGCAGTTCCTCGGCGAGGGCCTGGTCCTGCTGCGGGGTGGCGCCGCGCGGCCGGGTGCCGGCGATGGGATGGACCATCGCCTGCCCGTCGTCGATCTTCACGAGTGCTTCGGGGGACGATCCGACAACGTCGAAGCCGTCGAAGCGGAGCAGGTACATGTAGGGCGACGGGTTGGTGGCCCGCAGCACCCGGTAGACGTCCAGGGCACTCGCCGTGACCGGGGTCTCGAACCGCTGGGAGGGGACGACCTGGAAGGCCTCTCCCGCGCGGATGCGTTCCTTGATGTCCTCGACGGCGGCCCGGAAGTCGGGGCCGCCCCACAGGACCGTGTGGTCGGGGAGTTCGGAGGGCGGGAGGACGGCCGGGGGCTGGGCCACCACGCGGGAGAGGTCGGCCTCCATGGCGTCCAGGCGGGCCACGGCGTCGGCGTGGGCCTCGTCGACGCCGGTCTCCAGGTCGTTGTGGTTGATCGCGTTGGCGATCAGCCAGACGGAGCCCTCCCAGTGGTCCATCACGGCGAGGTCGCTGGTGAGCAGCATGGTCAGCTCGGGCAGGCGCAGATCGTCCCGCTCGCCGGGGCCGATCTTCTCGAGCCGGCGCACGATGTCGTAGCCGAGGTAGCCGACCATGCCGCCGGTGAAGGGCGGCAGGCCGAGGTCGTGGGCCAGGTCGCGTGGGGTGTGCAGTGCTTCGAGGGTGGCGCGCAGCGCGGCGAGCGGGTCGCCGTGGGCCGGTACGCCGGCGGGCGGGGCGCCCTGCCAGTGCGCCTGTCCGCCCTGCTCGGTGAGGGTGGCGGCGCTGCGGACGCCGACGAAGGAGTAGCGGGACCAGGAACGCCCTCCCCCACTGCTGAACGCGTGGGAGGTGCCCCCATCGGCGGACTCGAGGAGGAAGGTGCCGGGGCGGTCCGCGGCGAGCTTGCGGTAGAGCGCGACCGGGGTGTCGCCGTCGGCGAGCAGTTTGCGGGTGACCGGGATGACCCGGCGGTCGGTGGCGAGCTTGCGGAACGTCTCGAGGTCCATGGCGGCAGACCTTACTGACCGGGGGCGTGCGCGCCGCAGTCGGCGCGGTCCGCGGGGGCGTCCATGAGCAGCACGTCGGCGTCGAAGCAGGTGCGGGCGCCCGTGTGGCAGGCGGCGCCGATCTGGTCGACCTTGACGAGGAGGGTGTCGGCGTCGCAGTCCAGGGCGACGGACTTCACGTGCTGGACGTGCCCGGAGGTGTCCCCCTTGACCCAGTACTCCTGGCGGCTGCGCGACCAGTAGGTGCAGCGGCCGGTGGTCAGGGTGCGATGCAGCGCCTCGTCGTCCATCCAGCCCAGCATCAGCACCTCATGGGTGTCGTACTGCTGGGCGATGGCGGGCAGGAGGCCGTCGGGGCTGCGCTTGAGCCGCGCGGCGATCTCCGGGTCAAGGCGGCTGGGCCGGGACGTGCTGGTCATGGAAACCATTGTGCCGTGCGGGTGGGCGGCTCCTTGGTCGCGTCCACGGGTTGGAAGGGAGGAATAATGACCGGAACGAGCCAGGGGCGGCGCGAACACACCCCGTCGAGGGATGACAGCCGGGTGGCGGAACGAACCAGGAGCGGCGCGAACACGCCTCGTTGAGGGGCTGCGGGTGGGCGGACCGGGCGGGTCACCGTAGGCTGGCTGCATGTCGACCCATGCCAAGCGTGAACGACTTCTCCTGGCCGACCTGCTGGAGACCGCGGGCCCTGAGGCTCCCACTCTGTGCGAGGGCTGGCGCACCCGCGACCTCGCCGCCCATGTGGTGGTGCGCGAGCGCCGCCCGGACGCCGCCGGTGGGATCGTGGTCAAGCAGCTCGCACAGCGTCTGGAGCGGGTGATGGCGGAGTTCACCGCCAAGCCGTACGAGGAGCTGATCCAGCTGATCCGTACCGGCCCGCCGCGCTTCTCGCCCTTCAACCTCAAGCAGATCGACGAGTTGTCGAACATCGTCGAGTTCTACGTCCACGCGGAGGACGTGCGCCGCGCGCAGCCCGACTGGACGCCGCGTGAGCTCGACCCGGTGTTCCAGGACACCTTGTGGTCGCGGCTCGAGCACACCGCCCGGATGGTGGGCCGCGGTGCCGCCACGGGCCTGGTGCTGCGCCGCCCGGACGGCCAGACGGCAGTGGCCCACCGCGGCACGCCGGTGGTCACGGTGACCGGCGAGGCGTCGGAGCTGGTGCTGTTCGTCTACGGGCGGCGCGAGGTGGCCAAGGTCGAGCTGGAGGGCGACGCGGACGCGATCGAGAAGCTGAACGCGTCCAAGCAGCTCGGTATCTGAAATCCGCACGATCTCGGGGACCCTCAAGTGCGGTACGGGTACCGGGGCCGGTGGCCGGTGCCCGTGACCGGCCACCGGAAAGACTGCAAGATCGGAAGAAGAATTCCCATGATCAAGGTCGCCATGACCAGCGTGTACGTCGACGACGTGGCGAAGGCGCACGCTTTCTACACCGGCGTCCTCGGCTTCGAGACCCGCACCCGGGTGGACCTGGGCGACGGCACCCTGTTCGTCACGGTCGGGGCGGGCGGGGGTGCGCAGCGGGATCTGGAGCTGCTGCTGGAACCGGGGCAGGGTCCCATCGCGGAGCCGTACCGCAGGGCGGTGCGCGAGGCGGGGCTGCCCGCCATCGTGTTCTCGGTGACGGACCTCCGCGCGGAGTACGAGCGGCTGCGCGGCGAGGGCGTGAACTTCGTCCAGGAGCCGCAGGAGCAGGGCCCGGTGCTCACCGCCGTCCTGGACGACACGGTCGGCAATCTGGTCCAGCTCGCCCAGCCGAAGGACTGAGCGAGCCGGCTGGGCGCCGGCACGACGGCCGGGCGGCGCGCGGCGGGCCTCACCGCACCGGGTGGCCCGCTTCCCGCAGGGTCTGCTTGACCTGGCCGATGCGCAGGTCGCCGAAGTGGAAGACCGAGGCGGCGAGGACCGCGTCGGCGCCCGCGGCGACCGCGGGCGGGAAGTCGGCGAGCCGGCCCGCACCGCCCGAGGCGATCACCGGGACGGTGACGTGCTTGCGGACGGCGGTGATCATGTCGAGGTCGTAGCCGTCCTTGGTGCCGTCGGCGTCCATGGAGTTGAGCAGGATCTCGCCCGCGCCCAGCTCTGCGGCCCGGTGGGCCCACTCGACGGCGTCGATGCCGGTGCCCCGGCGGCCGCCGTGTGTGGTGACCTCGAAGGAGTCGCCGGACTCGGTGCGGCGGGCGTCGACCGACAGGACGAGGACCTGGCGGCCGAAGCGCTCGGCGATCTCCCGGATGAGGTCCGGGCGGGCGATCGCGGCGGTGTTGACGCCGACCTTGTCGGCGCCCGCCCGCAGCAGCTTGTCCACGTCCCCGGTGGTGCGGACGCCGCCTCCCACGGTCAGCGGGATGAACACCTGTTCGGCGGTGCGGCGCACCACGTCGTAGGTCGTCTCGCGGTTGCCCGACGAGGCGGTGATGTCCAGGAACGTCAGCTCGTCGGCGCCCTCGGTGTCGTACACCTTGGCCATCTCGACGGGGTCGCCCGCGTCACGCAGGTTCTGGAAGTTGACGCCCTTGACGACCCGGCCGTTGTCCACGTCCAGGCAGGGGATGACTCGGACCGCCAGGGTCATGAATCGTGCTCCTCTAGTGTCTGCTCAGTGTCCGCTGATTGGTCTCGGTGTCCGCTGACCGGCCTCAGGGCCGGCCGGTCCGGTGGCGCCGAATGCTTCGACTTCCACCGCCACCAGTACGCGCGAGTCCATGAAGCCCTCCACCACCAGGAGAGTCGTGACCGGGCGCACCCGCTCGAACAGCTCTTTGTGGGCGCGACCCGCCGCGTCGATGTCCCGCGAGTGCGCGAGGTACACGCGCGTGCGGATCACGGAGTCGACGCCGAGCCCGAACGCGGCGATCGCCTCCAGGGCGCTGCCGAAGGCGGCCTTGGCCTGTTCGTACGGGTCGCCCTCTCCATGCAGGACGTCGCCCTTGAACGCGGTCGTGCCGGCCACCAGGACGCGGTCGCCCGCCGCCACCGCGCGTGCGGACCCGAAGGACTCTTCCCAGGGGCTGTCGCCCCGCACGCGCCGTACGGCTTCGGCTGTCATCGCACTGTGTCCTTTTTCAAGAGGTAGCCTCCAGGGCCTCTTCCAGGGTGAACGCCTTCGCGTACAGGGCCTTCCCGACGATGGAGCCCTCGACGCCGAGCGGGACGAGCTCGGCGATGGCCCGCAGGTCGTCGAGCGACGACACGCCGCCGGAGGCGACCACGGGGCGGTCGGTGGCGGCGCAGACGTTCTTCAGCAGTTCCAGGTTGGGGCCCTGGAGGGTGCCGTCCTTGGCGATGTCGGTGACGACGTACCGCGCGCAGCCCTCCTGGTCGAGGCGCGCGAGCGTCTCGTAGAGGTCACCGCCGTCGCGGGTCCAGCCGCGGCCGCGGAGGGTGGTACCGCGTACGTCGAGTCCGACGGCGATCTTGTCGCCGTGCTCGGCGATGATCCTGGCGACCCATTCGGGGGTCTCCAGGGCGGCCGTGCCGAGGTTCACGCGCGTGCAGCCGGTGGCCAGGGCGGCGGCCAGGGAGGCGTCGTCGCGGATGCCGCCGGACAGCTCCACCTTGATGTCCATCGCCCCTGCGACCTCGGCGATCAGCGCGCGGTTGTCGCCGGTGCCGAACGCGGCGTCCAGGTCGACCAGGTGCAGCCACTCGGCGCCCGAGCGCTGCCAGGCGAGCGCGGCCTCCAGGGGGGAGCCGTAGGAGGTCTCGGTGCCGGACTCGCCGTGCACGAGGCGGACGGCCTGGCCGTCGCGGACGTCGACGGCGGGGAGGAGTTCGAGCTTGGCCATGTCGCTACAGGGTTCCGATCCAGTTGGTGAGGAGCTGGGCTCCGGCGTCGCCGGACTTCTCGGGGTGGAACTGCGTCGCCCACAGGGCGCCGTTCTCCACGGCGGCGACGAACGGTTTGCCGTGGGCGGACCAGGTGACCTTGGGGGCCCGCATCACCGGGTTGTCCACCTGGAGGGACCAGTCGTGGACGGCGTAGGAGTGCACGAAGTAGAAGCGGGCGTCCGCGTCCAGGCCGGCGAAGAGTTCGGAGCCGGCCGCCGCGTCCACGGTGTTCCAGCCCATGTGGGGCACGATGTCGGCCTGGAGCGGTTCGACCGAGCCGGGCCATTCGTCCATGCCCTCGGTCTCGACGCCGTGTTCGATGCCGCGGGCGAACAGGATCTGCATGCCGACGCAGATGCCCATGACGGGCCGGCCGCCGGACAGCCTGCGATCGATGATCCAGTCGCCGCGCGCCTCCTTGAGGCCCTTCATGCAGGCCGCGAAGGCGCCGACGCCGGGGACCAGCAGCCCGTCGGCGTTCATGGCGGTGTCGAAGTCGCGAGTTATCTCCACCTCGGCGCCCGCGCGCGCGAGGGCGCGCTCGGCGGAGCGGACGTTGCCGAAGCCGTAGTCGAAGACCACGACGCGCTTGGTGGCGCTCACGGTCACACCTCCAGCCGGAGAATGCCCGCGGTGAGACACATCACGGCACCGATGGCGAGGACCACGACGACACCCTTGGGAAGCTTCTGCTTCGTGAACGAGACGACCCCGCCGACGAAGAACAGCCCGACGACGATCAGTACGGTGGACAGCCCGTTCATGCTTACAGGGCACCCTTCGTGGAGGGCAGGATGCCCGCCGCGCGGGGGTCGCGCTCGGACGCGTACCGCAGGGCCCGGGCCAGCGCCTTGAACTGGCACTCCACGATGTGGTGCGCGTTGCGCCCGTACGGCACGTGCACGTGCAGCGCGACCTGGGCCTGGGCGACGAAGGACTCCAGGATGTGCCGGGTCATCGTGGTGTCGTACTCGCCGATCATCGGCGCCATCTTCTCGGGCTCGGTGTGCACGAGGTAGGGGCGGCCGGACAGGTCGACGGTGACCTGGGCGAGGGACTCGTCCAGCGGGACCGTGCAGTTGCCGAAGCGGTAGATGCCCACCTTGTCGCCGAGGGCCTGCTTGAAGGCGGCGCCAAGGGCGAGGGCGGTGTCCTCGATGGTGTGGTGGGAGTCGATGTGCAGGTCGCCCTCGGTCTTCACCGTCAGGTCGAACAGACCGTGCCGGCCGATCTGGTCGAGCATGTGGTCGTAGAAGCCGACCCCGGTGGAGATCTCCGTCTTTCCGGTGCCGTCGAGGTCGATCTCGACGAGGACCGACGTCTCCTTCGTCGTCCGCTGGACGCGGCCTACGCGGCTCATGCGCTCTGCTCCTTCGGGGGTGTGGGGGTGGCCCCCACATAGCTGACAAGTTCACGGACCGCGTCGAGGAACGCGTCGTTCTCGGCCGGGGTGCCCGCGGTGACCCGCAGCCATCCCGGTACGCCGTTGTCCCGCACCAGGACGCCCCGGTCGAGGATCTTCTGCCAGACCACGTGGGAGTCCGCGAACGTGCCGAACTGGACGAAGTTCGCGTCGGACTCGGTCACGTCGTAGCCGAGGGCGCGCAGTTCGGCGACCAGCCGGTCCCGCTCCCGCTTCAGCTGCTCGACGTACTTCAGCAGCGTGTCCGTGTGTTCCAGGGCGGCCAGCGCGGTCGCCTGGGTGACGGCGGACAGGTGGTAGGGCAGGCGGACGAGCTGCACGGCGTCCACGACGGCCGGGTGTGCGGCGAGGTAGCCGAGGCGCAGTCCTGCCGCGCCGAACGCCTTCGACATGGTGCGGGAGACGACGAGGTTCGGGCGGCCCTCGATCAGCGGCAGCAGGGATTCGCCGTGGCTGAACTCTATGTACGCCTCGTCCACGACCACCATCGACGGCCTGGCCGCCTGCGCGGCCTCGTACAGGGCGAGAACGGTCTCGGCGGGGACCGCGGTGCCGGTGGGGTTGTTGGGGGTGGTGACGAAGACGACGTCCGGGCGGTGCTCGGCGATCGCCTTCTCGGCGGCGGGCAGGTCGATGGTGAAGTCGCCCCCGCGGGGGCCGGAGATCCAGCCGGTGCCGGTGCCGCGCGCGATGAGTCCGTGCATCGAGTACGAGGGCTCGAAGCCGATCGCGGTGCGGCCGGGGCCGCCGAAGGTCTGCAGCAGTTGCTGGATGACCTCGTTGGAGCCGTTGGCGGCCCAGACGTTCTCGACTCCGACGGGGTGTCCGCCGGTCTTCGTCAGGTATGCGGCCAGCCCGGTGCGCAGCTCGACAGCGTCCCGGTCGGGGTAGCGGTTGAGGTGGCGGGCGGTCTCCCGGACCCGCTCGGCGATCCGCTCGACCAGCGGTTCGGGCAGCGGGTAGGGGTTCTCGTTGGTGTTCAGCCGTACGGGGACGTCGAGTTGGGGCGCGCCGTAGGGGGACTTGCCGCGCAGCTCGTCGCGTACGGGGAGGTCGTCGATGGTGACGTTCATGGGGTCGGTGGCGTCGATGGCGTTCACTTGCTCTCGGGTACCTTCCAGCCACTGTGCTCGTCCTGTTCGCCTCCGGCGCGGTACTCGCCTCCGGCGCTGTATTCGCCTCGTTCGCCTCCGGCGAAACGGACCTTGATCGCCGCGCCGTGCGCGGGCAGGTCCTCCGCCTCGGCGAGCGTGACCACGTGGTGCGCGACGTCGGCCAGCGCGTCCTTGGTGTACTCGACGATGTGGATGCCGCGCAGGAAGGACTGGACGGACAGGCCCGAGGAGTGGCAGGCGCAGCCCCCGGTGGGCAGGACATGGTTGGAGCCGGCCGCGTAGTCGCCCAGGGAGACCGGGGACCAGGGGCCGACGAAGATCGCGCCGGCGTTGCGTACCCGGTCGGCGAGCGCTGCGGCGTCGGCGGTCTGGATCTCCAGGTGCTCGGCACCATAGGCGTTGACCACGCGCAGGCCCTCTTCGAGGCCGTCGACCAGGACGATCGCGGACTGCCGGCCGGCGAGCGCGGGGGCGATCCGGTCCTCGACGTGCCGGGAGGCGGCGACCTGGGGGGCCAGCTCCTTCTCCACGGCGTCCGCGAGGGTGGCGGAGTCGGTGACGAGGACGGCGGCGGCCAGCGGGTCGTGCTCGGCCTGGCTGATCAGGTCGGAGGCGACGTGCACCGGGTCGGCCGTGTCGTCGGCGAGGATCGCGATCTCGGTCGGCCCCGCCTCGGCGTCGATGCCGATGCGGCCGGTGAAGTAGCGCTTGGCGGCGGCGACCCAGATGTTGCCGGGGCCGGTGACCATGGTGGCGGGCGGGCAGGACTCGGTGCCGTACGCGAACATGGCGACGGCGGTGGCGCCGCCCGCGGCGTACACCTCGTCGACGCCGAGCAGGGCGCACGCGGCGAGGATCGTCGGGTGCGGCAGTCCGCCGAACTCCTTCTGCGGCGGGGAGGCGAGGGCGATCGACTCGACGCCGGCCTCCTGGGCCGGGACCGCGTTCATGATCACGGAGGACGGGTACACGGACCGGCCACCGGGCGCGTACAGGCCCACGCGGTCGACGGGCACCCACTTCTCGGTGACGGTGCCACCGGGGACGACCTGGGTGACGTGGGTCTCGCGGCGCTGCGCGCGGTGCACGAGCCGGGCGCGGCGGACGGACTCCTCTAGGGCCGCGCGCACGGCCGGGTCCAACCGCTCCAGCGCGTCGGTGAGCGCTCGCGCCGGGACGCGGACGGATTCCAGACGCACGCCGTCGAACCGCTCGGCGAAGTCGATCAGCGCCGCGTCACCCCGATGGTGCACGTCCTCGCAGATGGGCCGCACCTTCTCCAGGGCGGCCGCGACGTCGAAGTCGGCTCGGGGCAGCAGGTCGCGCAGGGCGGGGCCCTCGGGGAGGGCGTCGCCGCGCAGATCGATTCGGGAGATCACGTGCCCAATTCTCTCAGACCCGCGCAGGGAGCCGTGCGGGCGTTCCAATGGCTGATACGCGACCCTTTCGGTAACCCATTGTGCACACCGGAAAGACCTTTCTTACTTTCTGTGTTCGACAGGTTACTCGGTGGGCATGAACCGTTGTACGCGTACGAGTTGTGCGAAGCGACGAACCCACGAGTACCTGGGGAAGGCACGAAGACCTGGTGAAGGAGGGGAAGGCCGTGGCCGAGGGGGAGGGACGACACGCCGGGGAACCACCGGGCGATCTGACGGCGGCGGAGGCCGGCATGTGGCAGGCCTTCCGCAATGGCAGCGTGTACGACCTGAGCAGCGGGGACGCCGTCGTCGACGATCCGCACGGAGGGCATCCGTGGGGACCCGGGCGGACGGTCCGGGCCCGCATCGTGTGCTGGCTCCTGCTGGACGGCCCGCCGGCCCTGGCCGGCCGGGTCTCCTCGCTGAAGCTGGTCGGGGTGCTGATCAGCGGTGTGCTGGACCTCGCGGGCGGCACAGTGGTGCCGTACGTGGAAATGCGCGGCTGCCGCTTCGGAGGGGACATGCTGCTGCCGGAGGCCCGCTTCACGACGGTGCGGCTGGTGGACTGCTCGGTGCCGCGGCTGGAGGCGGCCCGGGTGCAGACCGAGGGCGATCTGCATCTGCCGCGCTGCCGGTTCCTGGGGGGCATACGGCTGACCGACGCCCGGATCGGTACGGATCTGCTGCTCAACCAGGCGGTCGTGCACCGCGACCGCGGGGGCCGGTCGATAGCCGCGGACGGCATGACGGTCGGCCAGGACCTCCAGGCCGAGCTGCTGGAGTCGCACGGCGAGCTGAGCCTGCGCAGCGCGACGATAGGCGTCTCGGTGAATCTGCGCGGGGCCCGGCTGGTCAACCCGTCCGCCCGGCTTGCGTTGAACGCGCCGCAGCTGACCGTCGAGCGGTCGCTGTATCTGACGCCCGCGGGGGTCGGTGCCCAGGCGCGGAGCGGGATGACACCGGCGCGTGGGACGAGGATCCAGCGGTTCGAGTGCCAGGGCGGGGTGCGGCTGGACGACGGGCGGTTCGGGGACGCGGTCGACTTCGAGCGGGCCCGGTTCACCCTGACCGACGACCAGGAGCTGTCGCTGCGCCGGGTGCATACGCCGGAGCTGCGGTTCCTCGGGGAGCGGCCTGCCCGCGGCAGGGTGGCGCTGTCGGGAGCACGGGTGGTCAACCTGGTGGACCGGGCGGACAGCTGGCCGGGGCCGGGCCGGCTGCAGATGGGCGGCTTCGCCTACGAGAACCTCGTGCCGCGCGGGCCGTTCCCACTGACGGAGCGGCTGGAGTGGGTGGCCGCGGCGAGCGCCGAGTACGCCCCGGAGCCGTACGAGCGGCTGGCCGCCGTGCTGCGGGCGGGCGGCGAGGAGGAGGACGCCCGCGAGGTGCTGCTCGCCAAGCAGCGCCGGCGTCGCGAGGGCCTGCCCCTGGCGGCCAAGCTGTGGGGCTACGCGCAGGACTGGACGGTCGCCTACGGCTACCGGCCGGGGCGGGCCGCGGTGTGGATGGCGGTGCTGTGGGCGGGCGGTTCGCTGGCGTTCGCGCACGCGCACCATCCGCCGCTCGAGGGTGGCGAGCATCCGGCGTGGAACCCGCCCCTCTTCGCCCTGGACCTGCTGCTGCCGGTGATCGACCTGGGCCAGGTGGGGTTCTGGCAGCTGCGCGGCGGCTGGCAGTGGCTCGCGGCCGCTTTCATCCTGCTCGGCTGGATCCTCGCCACGACGGTGGCGGCGGGGGCGACCCGGACCCTGCGCCGCAGCTGACCTCACCGCCCCGCCCCGCCCCGCCCCCTGACCAGCGGTAACCGGTACCTTCCCGACCCCGGAGGGCTCGCCTCCTTTTTGCCCGGCCTTGACCGAATGGCATACAACCTTCCACCACTTCCGTGAAGGGTCTGGCGCCGCTGTGACCTGCGGTCTTTCAATGGTCGACACCATGGCTCTGCTGCACGCGTTCACCCGTGCGTCCCGGGTGCGAGAAAAGTCGGGCGCCGCCCGGCCCGTCGTCCTCGTGCTGCCCGCGGACGCCGAGGTGCTGCTCGACGCCCCCGACGAGGTGCTGGGTCCGGTCCTGGTCGGGGCCGCGGCCGGCGACCCCGCCCCCGCCGTCGGCCTGCTCGCCGCCACCCGGCACCGCGGGGCATGGGAGCACCGCGACCGGTACGTGCGGCAGTTGGCCGTCTTCGCCCGCTCGCGCCCCGAGTGGCTGGACGCCTGGCGCGCCCATGATCCGCACAACCCCGACGGGCTGCTCGTGGACGCCCAGCGGGCGGTGCACCGCGCCTGGGCCTCACCGGCCCGTGCCGAACTGCTGCGTGAGGTGAGTCCGTTGATCACGGCCGCCGCGCGGGCCGACCACCTCGACCCGGTGCCGTGGCGACTCGCCCTGGACCATGCCCGCGGCGCCCGAGCCGGGCACCGGTACTTCCAGGAGCTGTGGGAGGCCGCGGTCCGCCGCGCCCCGCACCACTACGGCTGTCATGTGGCGGCCCTGCGCTACCTGTCGTCCTCCTGGCACGGCGCGCACCTCGCGTGCTTCGACTTCGCCGACCAGGCCGCGCAGGACGCGCCGGACGACTCGCTCACGCAGGCCCTGCCGCTGCGGGCGGCCTTCGGGTATCTCACCGACGGCGGCGGCCCCGAGGTGCCGCGCGAGCGGCTCGACGCGGCGGCCGACCGCGCTCTGGCCCTGTCCGCCCGGCTTCCGGCGGCCCACCCCCGGCCGGCGGGCCTGCGCAACCTTCTGGCGTACGTCCTGCTGCGCCTGGAGCGCCGGCCGGACGCCCTGGAGCAGCTGCGGCTCACCGGCCCGTACGCCACCTCCACGCCCTGGGACCGGGAAGCGGAGGACCCCCTCGGCCGGTTCCTGGAGGTGCGCCGGGGCCTGTACGAGACGGTGACCGCCGGCCCCGCCGCGGGCTCCCCCGCGGGCTCCCGGCATCCACGGAGTGAACGGGGCCGCCTGGTCCGGTTCGGCGACCATTAGGCTTTTACGTCGTGACCACCGCCCGGCTCCCGCTCTTTCCCCTGAACTCGGTGCTGTTCCCCGGGCTCGTACTTCCGCTGAACGTCTTCGAGGAGCGTTATCGCGCCATGATGCGCGAGCTTCTGAAGACGCCGGAGGACGAGCCGCGCCGGTTCGCCGTCGTGACGATCCGCGACGGCCACGAGGTCGCCCCGAGCGCCCCCGGCATACCGGACCCGACGGCCGTGCCCGAGCCGGGTCCCGCGGCGGGCTTCGGCACCGACCCGCTGCGGTCCTTCCACAAGGTGGGCTGTGTGGCCGACGCGGCGACGATCCGGGAGCGGGCCGACGGCACCTTCGAGGTGCTGGCGACGGGGACGACGCGGGCACGGCTGCTGTCGGTCGACGCCTCGGGCCCGTTCCTGACGGCCGAGCTGGAGCCGGTGCTCGAGGCGCCCGGCGAGGAGGCGGGGGCGCTCGCCGAGGGGGTGCTGCGGGCGTTCCGCCAGTACCAGAAGCGGCTGGCGGGGGCGCGGGAGCGGTCGCTGGCGACCGGCGCGGAACTGCCGGACGAGCCGGGGGTCGTGTCCTACCTGGTCGCCGCCGCGATGATGCTCGACACGCCGACGAAGCAGCGTCTGCTCCAGGCGCCGGACACCGCCTCCCGGCTCCGCGACGAGCTGAAACTCCTTCGCACGGAGACGGCCATCATCCGTAACCTGCCCTCGCTGCCGGCGTCGGAACTGACCCGCGGGCCGACACACCTCAACTGACGTACGCCCGTACGACTTCCCGGAGCGGCACAGGAACGGGACCGAGCACAGGGACAGGGACAGGGACAGGGACAGGGACAGGGCCGGGATGGCGAAAAAGTCGAAGAAGCAGCAGCAGCAGTCGGGCGGTACGCCCGCGACGGTGGCGCTCACCGCGGCCGGGGTGCCGTTCACGGTCCACTCCTACGACCACGACCCCTCCCACCCGTCCTACGGCGAGGAGGCGGCCGAGGCGATGGGTGTCTCCCCGGACCGGGTCTTCAAGACGCTGGTGGCGGACGTCGACGGCGGGCTGACGGTGGCGGTGGTCCCGGTGGCGGGACAGCTGGATCTGAAGGGCCTGGCGGCGGCGGTCGGCGGCAAACGGGCCGCGATGGCCGACCCCGCCCTGGCGGAACGCACCACGGGCTACGTCCGGGGCGGCATCTCCCCCCTCGGTCAGCGCAAGCGGCTGCGTACGGTGCTGGACGACTCGGCCGGCCTGCACGAGACGATCTGCGTCTCGGCCGGCCGCCGCGGTCTGGAGGTCGAGCTCTCCCCCGCCGACCTGGCCGAGCTGACCTCGGCGGTGCTCGCCCCGATCGGACGTTCCTGACCCCGCCTCTTCGGTTGGTCGGAAGAGGCATGTCGGAGAGAACACGCAAACGCAAGTGGCGCACCAGGAAGGGCCGCGCGAACCAGGGCAGGCGCCCGGCCTGACACCGCAACCGGGCCGGGGCCGTAGGGCCTGCCCGCCGGGCAGGCCCTACGGCCCCGGGAATCCGCCGTGCGGCGGCTGCAAGACGTACGGGTCGGCCGGCGGGCAGGGGTCGGGGTCGCGGGGGCCGAACAGCGCGGTCAGGCCCAGGTGGACGACCAGCCCGGCGAACGGCCAGGCCAGCAGCGCCCCCTTGGCACTCAGCTTCAGCGGCGCGTCGAACGTCACGCCCTTGCCGACGTCCCTCGCCTGGGCGATGACGTCCTGTGCGGGCCCGAGCCACACCCCGAGCCGCCACGCCAGCAGTGAGCCGAGCAGCCCGCCGACCCCGAGCGCCACCACCAGCGGCACGCCCCCGCGCCGCCGCACGAGGAACACGGCGAGCGCGCTCACCGCGCCGAACCCCAGCGCGAGCAGCGTGAACGTCCCGTCCACGCCGATGGCCTGCTCGCCCTCGGTGTCCTTGAGGTAGACGACCCAGTTGTCGCCGACGACGTCGCCCACCAGCGGAACGCGCGGCGCCAGCCACCACCACAGCACCCCGAGCAGCACCCCGCCGAGCGTCACCGCCACCGCGGTCACGGCGGCCTCACGCAGTTCCGTCTTCATCCCGGGGCCGTCCTGTTCGTACCAGCCGTACCCTGCTCGGTCACCGTGCCCGGCGGACCCGGTGACCCCGGTGTCCGAGGCGGACCCGTCGGCGGAGGCGGCGGCCACCTGCCCGGCGGACGGTGACTGCCACCCGCCGTGCGGGGAGTGTTCATGCGGAGGCGGTGGTGGTGGTGTCAGAGGTGCGCTCACCCTGACATCGTGCCAGGCCCGGCTGTGCGGCGTGACACGGACGGGTCACCGACAGGTCACCGACGGGGCACCGACGGATCAGCGGACGGCGGCCCTGCGGTACGCCCAGGTCGCCACGGCCAGCGAGAGCACGCCGACCACCCCGCACACGGCGAGGTCGCCGAGGACCAGCGCCCAGTCGGGATGCGGCGCGAAGGTCCGCGCGAAGGCCTCGACACCGTATGTCGACGGCAGCAGGTCCCGGACGACGCGTACCGCCTCCGGCAGCCGCTCCGCCGGCAGCACGCCCAGCAGCAGCGCCGCCGACATGCCGAGCTGGCCGAGCAGTGTGGCGAACTCGGGCCGCGGCGCGAGCAGCCCCAGGGCTGCCCCCAGCCCGGCGAGCGCGGCACCCGACAGCGGGATCACGGCGGCCAGCACCCACAGGTGCGCCAGCGGCAGCCCGAACAGCACGCACCCGAAGGCCGCGGTCACCACGGTCCCCGGCACGGTGAACGAGGCGTAGGCGCCGGCCGCGCCCAGCACCACCGCGGCCGGCGGGACCGGCAGCGTCGCGTAGTGGTCGAGTCCGCCGCTGGCCCGTAGCTGTCCGAAGTACTGCGCGAGCAGGTTGAGCGCGACGAAGGCGACGACCAGGACGGCCGATCCGGCCACCACCGCCCGCGCCTCCGAGCCGCCGTCCACGACCCCGCGCATCAGGATCATGATCCCGACGGACTGGAAGGTCGCCACGAACAGCAGCGGGATCCGCGCCACCCGCGCCCGGGAGAGCTGCGCCCGGTACACGGCCGCCAGCGACGGCCACAGCCGCGCCCGGGGGCCGAGCACGGCCGGTTCCGACGCGGCCTCCTCCGCGGCCAGGACGGCGCCCGGCAGGACATCGGCGGGTACGGCACTCACGTCGCGCTGCTCCCCTTCGCTCGGAGGTTCGCCCGGATCCATTTCGGCAGTCGTCCTGTTCCGTACGGGTACGGCGCCCGGTGCACTCAGGTGCCCGCCCCTCATGCCTTCACCAGCCCCTGCCGCACGGCACCGCCCAGCGCCAGGTACACGTCCTCCAGACTGGGCGTGGTGAGCGTGAAGTCGTCCAGGGCGGCGAAGGCGGCGCCGCCGGTGACGGTGGCGACGACAGCACGGGCCTCCTCCGGCCCGAGCCGCAGCGTCCAGCGGCGGCCGGACTCGACGGCGCGGTCCTGGAGCGCGGCGACCTCCGGTACGTGCAGCGGGGCCGTCTCGCGCCACACCAGGTCGACCCGGACCTCGCCCGCGACCTGCTCCTTCAGCCCGGACGGGCTGTCGCAGGCGATCACCCGGCCCCGGTCGAGCACGGCGACCCGGTCGAGCACGGTCTCGGCCTCGATGACGTTGTGGGTGACCAGCAACACGGTGGTGCCCCGCTCGGCCCGGCGCCGGTCGACGGCGGACCACACGGCGCGCCGCGCGATCGGGTCCATGCCGGCGGTGGGTTCGTCGAGTACCAGCAGGGGCCGCTCGCCGACCAGTGAGGCGGCGAAGCAGGCCAGCCGGCGCTGGCCGCCGGACAGCTTCTTCAGGGGGCGCGCGGCGATCGGGGTGAGCCCGAGTTCGTCGAGGACGTCGTCCCGCTCCGCGCACGCCCGCTTCGCGTCGAGGCCGCGCAGCCGCGCGGTGGTCTCGACGGCGAGCGACACGGTCAGCTCGTCGAGGGCGGTGGACTCCTGCCCGAGGTAGGCGAGGATCCGCGCGGCCCGCTCGGGATGGCGCACGATGTCGTGGCCGAGGATCCGAACGCTGCCGCGGTCGGGCCGCATCAGTCCGGTGAGCTGGCGTACGAGGGTGGACTTGCCGGCGCCGTTCGGCCCGAGCAGTCCGAAGATCTCACCGCGCCGGACGTCGAGCGCGACGTCGTCGGTGGCCCGGACCTCGGGGGTCGCCGGCACCCCGCGGCGTCCGCGGGCCGCCGGATAGGTCTTGGTCAGCCCGCGCACCGCGCACACGATGTCATTGTCGTGCCGGAATGCCTGTACCGCGCGCGTACTCACAAGAAACGAGACTACGGGGTCGGTGGCCCCGTTCCGCTCCCGGGGCCACCGGCCGCCGCGAATCCACCTGGTCATGGCGTGACGTCCCGCACGGGTCGCGCTGCGCCGAGACCGGCGCGGCGAGGTGCGGTGCCGGGGCCCGCGAGCCCGGCCTGATCCACACGACAGGCCCTGGCCCCGCCGCAAGGCCCCGCCCCGTCCCGGCGCGGGGCCGCACGGGCGCGGCACCGCGCTGTGCGTGCCCGGCCCGGGTGCCGAGGTCAGTCCCCGACCGGGGCGCGGTCCGTCCCCGTGCGTACGTCCAGCTCGCGCCAGAAGCCCGCACGGATGGCGTACCGGTCGCGTTCGTCGATCTGGTCGTCCTTGTGGGCGAGCAGGCCGAAGCGGGCGGCGTAGCGCAGCAGCTCGCCGTCGACGCGGTGCGGGATGCGGGGGTACATGCCGGACAGCTTCTGGATGCCTGCCTGGTCCCCCAGCCGCTCCACCCAGCGGCGGGCGAAGACCTGCCCCACCTCGAAGGGATCCCCGCCGACCGTGGTGATGTCCTCCTCACGGTCGGCCCACCGCTGCTCCGCCGTGGTCATCTGGGCGAGCGTCGGCATCGAGGCGGCCTCGGGGGGCTCGGCGACGGGCCGGTCGATCCAGCCCTTGTCGGAGGACCAGCGCAGGGTGGCGGACTGCGGCGGGTGGGGGTGGGGGACACCGGGGCCGCGCAGGGCCGCCAGGTCCTTGGGAGTGGGTACGCCCTTGGCGGCGGGCGCCCGCTCGCCGGTGCCGTTGGGTCCGGCGGCGGCCGGGTGCGGCGACTCCTGGGCGGCCGACTCCTCCTCCGGGGCGGGCGCGGACTCCGGCAGCGGGGCGGAGAGGATCGCGGCGATCTCGGGACGGGCGGCGGGGGCCGGCGCGCACACGCCGGAGTGGTCCTCCTTGGCGCGCACCGCCTTGGTGATCCAGGCACGGTCCAGCACCCGGCGTTCGTCGGCCTCGGCAACCAGGTCCTCGGACTGGTTGTAGTCGCCGTCGGCGGCCTGGACGGCCCACAGGTGGACGGCGACACCGTGCTCCTTGGCCGCCATCATGCCGGGCAGCAGGTCGCCGTCGCCGGTGACCAGGACGATGTCGGAACAGGCGCGGTTGCGGGCCAGTTCGGTCAACTCGGCGTGCATGGCGGCGTCGACGCCCTTCTGCGCCCAACGGCCGTCGCTGCGGGTGAGCGCGCCCAGCCGGACGGTGACCCTGGGCATGACCCGCAGCCGGCGGTGCTCGGGCTGCGGCACCCGGTCGGGAGCGCCGTCGAACCAGTAGATGCGCAGCAGGGGCCGGCTCGTGTCGGACTCGGCCCGGTCGCGCAGCCCTTGGATGAGGGCGGTGTGATCGACGGTGATCCGGGACCGCGAGGGCTCCCCGGCGAGGAGACTGGCGGCGGCCCCCAGCAGATACCCGGCGTCCACCAGGACGATGCAGCGGTCCACGCGATCCACCCTCTTTCCGGGAGGTTTGCTTCGGGCTTGCTTCGAGTCTGCCCGACCACGCCGGGGTTAACGGCCCGAACTCGATCTTCGGCGTGGCGTTTCCACACTTCCTTCGCCGACCAACCCTGTCACACACGGTAATTGTCCGACATGCGGTGACTCTTCCACCATGTGAGTCTGGTCCCGGTCCTGGCCCCAGGGTCTCTCGTTCGGATCAGGCTGGGCCAGGGAGCGGGACCTGGTACGTGCTCCCCCTTGGGGGTGCGTGCCAGGCCCCGCGAGCCCGGCAGGATCCGAACGAGAGACCCTACATTCCCCACAGGAGGCATCACCATGGCCAAGAACAAGAACCGTGAACGGAAGCAGCCGCAGACCGGACGCGCCCAGCAGGCAGCGCAGCATCCCTCCGCGGAGCCGCAGACCGAGCAGCACGGCCCGCAGATCACTCCCGAAGATGTCGCCCGCAAGGGCAGGGAGAAGCGCTTCGGCCACAACTGACGCCCGCGCGGCGGGCTCTTGGGCCCCGCGCACGGCATATGCAGAGGGGTGCACCCGTCACCGGGTGCACCCCTCTTGGCCGTCGGTCTCGTCGGCCTCGCCGGTCGCCCGGCCCCGTCCGCCGGGCCGGTCAGCCCGCCAGGCAGGACGGGCCGAGGAGGACCTTGAGGTCGCCGAACAGGGCGGGGTCCGGCTTCACCCGGTGCCGGTCCAAACGCAGCACCGTCGTCTTCGTCGGCCCCTGGAGCTTGATGCGGACCTCGCTGTCGCCCTTGTGGTGGCCGAGGATCTCGCCGAGGCGGCTGACCATCGGCGGGGTGACCCTGGTCGCCGGGATGGTGAGCACGACGGGCGCGTTGGTGCCCGCGTTGGACAGGTCCGGCACCTGGAGTTCCATGGCGACCAGGCGCGGCACGTCCTCGCGCTTGTCGAGCCGGCCCTTGACGAACACGACGGCGTCCTCGACGAGCTGGGTCGAGACGAGCTGGTAGGTCGCGGGGAAGAACATGCACTCGATGGACCCGGCGAGGTCCTCCACGGTGGCGATCGCCCAGGCGTTGCCCTGCTTGGTCATCTTGCGCTGGAGGCCGGAGATGATGCCGCCGATGGTGACCACCGCACCGTCACCGAAGTCGCCGCCGGTGAGCTGGGAGATGCCCGCGTCGGCCTTGTCGGACAGGACGTGCTCCAGCCCGAACAGCGGGTGGTCGGAGACGTACAGCCCGAGCATCTCCCGCTCCTGCGCGAGCAGGTAGGTCTTGTCCCACTCGTCGTCGGTGAAGGTGACGTCGAGGCCGAAGCCGGGCTCGCTGGTCTCCTCCTCGCCCATGCCGCCGAAGAGGTCGAACTGTCCCTCGGCCTCCTTGCGCTTGACCGCGACCACGTTGTCGATCATCGGCTCGTACTGGGCGGTGAGGCCCTTGCGGGTGTGCCCCATGGAGTCGAAGGCGCCCGCCTTGATCAGCGACTCGGTGGTCCGCTTGTTGCAGACGACCGCCTCGACCTTGTCGAGGTAGTCCGGGAAGGAGTCGTACTTCCCCTTGGCCTTGCGGCTCTTGATGATCGACTCGACGACGTTGGTGCCGACGTTGCGGACCGCGGACAGGCCGAAGAGGATCACGTCGTCGCCCTGCGCGGCGAAGTTCGACTCGGACTCGTTGACGTTCGGCGGGAGCACCTTGATGCCCATGCGGCGGCACTCGTTGAGGTAGACGGCCGACTTGTCCTTGTCGTCCTTGACCGAGGTGAGCAGCGCGGCCATGTACTCGGCCGGGTAGTTCGCCTTGAGGTACCCGGTCCAGTACGACACCAGTCCGTACGCGGCGGAGTGGGCCTTGTTGAACGCGTAGCCGGCGAAGGGGACCAGCACGTCCCACAGGGCCTGGATCGCCTCGTCGCTGTAGCCGTTCTTCCGGGCGCCCTCCTGGAAGAGGACGAAGTTCTTCGCCAGTTCGTCGGGCTTCTTCTTGCCCATCACGCGGCGGAGGATGTCGGCCTCGCCCAGCGAGTAGCCCGCGATGATCTGGGCGGCCTTCTGCACCTGCTCCTGATAGACGATCAGGCCGTAGGTGACCGACAGCACCTCCCGGAGCGGCTCCTCCAGTTCCTTGTGGATCGGTGTGATCTCCTGGCGGCCGTTCTTGCGCTCCGCGTAGTTGATGTGCGAGTTCATGCCCATCGGGCCCGGCCGGTAGAGGGCCGAGACGGCGGAGATGTCCTCGAAGTTGTCGGGCTGCATCTGGCGGAGCAGCGAGCGCATCGGGCCGCCGTCGAACTGGAAGACACCGAGGGTGTCACCGCGGCAGAGCAGTTCGAAGGTCTTGGGGTCGTCCAGCGGGAGGTCGAGCATCTCCAGGTCGATGCTCTTGTTGGCCTTCACCATCTTGATGGCGTCGTCCATGATCGTGAGGTTGCGCAGGCCCAGGAAGTCCATCTTCAGGAGGCCGAGCGACTCGCACTGGGGGTAGTCCCACTGTGTGATGGTCACGCCGTCGGTGTGCCGCGTCCAGAGCGGGGCGTGGTCGACGATGGGTTCGCTGGACATGATCACGCCGGCCGCGTGCACGCCCATCTGCCGCACGAGGCCCTCGACGCCCTTGGCGGTGTCGATGACCTTCTTCACGTCCGGCTCGTTCTCGTACATCGCGCGGATCTCGCCGGCCTCGTTGTAGCGCGGGTGCGAGGGGTTGGTGATGCCGTCGAGGTCGATGCCCTTGCCGAGGACGTCGGCGGGCATGGCCTTGGTGAGCCGGTCGCCCATGGCGTACGGATAGCCCAGCACGCGCGCGGAGTCCTTGATGGCGTTCTTCGCCTTGATCTTGCCGTAGGTGCCGATCATGGCGACCTTGTCGGCGCCGTACTTCTCGGTGACGTACCGGATCACCTCGACGCGCCTGCGCTCGTCGAAGTCGATGTCGACGTCGGGCATGGAGATGCGCTCGGGGTTGAGGAACCGCTCGAAGATCAGGCCGTGCGGGATCGGGTCGAGGTCGGTGATGCCGAGGGCGTAGGCGACGATCGAGCCGGCCGCGGAGCCGCGGCCGGGGCCGACCGCGATGCCCTGCTTCTTGGCCCACATGATGAAGTCGGCGACGACGAGGAAGTACCCGGGGAAGCCCATCGAGATGATGGTGTCCATCTCGTACTCGACCTGCTTCATGCGGTCGTCCGGGATGCCGCCCGGGAAGCGGCGCTCCATGCCGCGCAGGGTCTCCTCGCGGAACCAGCTGACCTCGGTGTACCCCTCGGGGATGTCGAACTTGGGCATGAGGTCGCGCTTCTCGAACATGCCCGTGGTGTCGACCATCTCGGCGATCAGCCTGGTGTTGGCGCAGCCCTGCTGCCAGGCGTCGGAGGAGTCGATGGCGTACATCTCGTCGGTGGACTTGAGGTAGTAGCCGGTGCCGTCGAACCGGAAGCGGTCCGGGTCGGAGAGGTTCTTGCCGGTCTGGATGCACAGCAGCGCGTCGTGGGCGGTCGCCTCGTTCGCGTACGTGTAGTGCGAGTCGTTGGTCACCAGGGGCGGGATGCCGAGTTTCTTCCCGATCTCCAGCAGACCGTCACGGACCCGGCGCTCGATCTCGATGCCGTGGTCCATCAGCTCCAGGAAGTACCGGTCCTTGCCGAAGATGTCCTGGTAGTCGGCGGCCGCCTTGAGCGCCTCGTCGAAGTGGCCGAGGCGCAGCCGGGTCTGGACCTCGCCGGAGGGGCAGCCGGTGGAGGCGACCAGCCCGGTGGACCACTTGGCGATGGTCTCCTTGTCCATCCGGGGCCACTTCTGCAGCCAGCCCTCGGCGTACGCGTCGGAGGAGAGCCGGAAGAGGTTGTGCAGGCCCGTGCTGTCGACCGCCCAGATGGTCTTGTGGGTGTAGCCACCCGAGCCGGAGACGTCGTCCCGCTTCTGGTGCGGCTGGCCCCACTGGATCTTGCGCTTGGTGCGCCGCGACTCGGGCGCGACATAGGCCTCGATCCCGATGATCGGGGTGACTCCGGCCTTCTGCGCGGTGTGGAAGAAGTCGTACGCGCCGTGCAGGTTGCCGTGGTCGGACATGGCGATGTGGCTCATGCCCATCTCGTTGCAGGCGTCGAACATGTCCTTCAGCCGCGCGGCACCGTCCAGCAGTGAGTACTGGGTGTGGACGTGCAGGTGCGTGAACGGCGTCTTCGACACGGTTCGGCCTCCGAGGATGAATGCTGCGGCGCGGAGCGCCCCGTCCAGGGGGGTGGTCGGGCGGCGGGTGGACACTCGGCGACGGGCAGGCGGACAGTCTGGTGGTCAGCGTCGAAGTCTATGCCCCGGCACTGACACCCGAGGCTTTCCGGGACGTACCTTCGGGCGAGCGGCGCGGGCACTCGGGTGACGTGCCGCACGTTGGCCCGGGGGACGGATCAGCCGTCCCCGGAACGTCCCGTACCAGGAGGCACTCAGCGATGTCGGTCCCGCAGCTCAACGACGAGCACCGCGGCGAGGAGATCCTCGCCGTTCTCGACACCGCCTTCGGTGAACTCCTGGCCGCCGACCCGGCCGCCTTCCGCGTGAAGTTCCGGAAGATGGCGGCCTCGGCGTTCGCGTTCTACCGGGGCACGGCGTGTCTCTTCTACCACGACCTCGACGCCGAGAAGCGCGGCGGACCGTACCTGGACGACCGGACGTCCCGGGTGTGGATCCACGGCGATCTGCACGCGGAGAACTTCGGCACGTACATGGACTCCAACGGCCGTCTGGTCTTCAATGTCAACGACTTCGACGAGGCCTACGTCGGCCCCTTCACCTGGGACCTCAAGCGCTTCGCCGCCTCCATGGCCCTGATCGGCTACGCGAAGGCGCTCAGCGACGAGCAGATCACCGAGCTGGTGCGGATCTACACGGCCGCGTACCGGGAGCGGATCCACGCCCTGGCGACCGGTGCGAAGAGCGACGAGGTGCCGCCGTTCACGCTGGACACCGCACAGGGCCCGCTGCTCGACGCGCTGCGCGACGCCCGCTCGCTGACCCGGTTCGGGCTGCTGGACTCGATGACCGTCATCCGTGACTTCGAGCGCCGCTTCGCCTCCGGCGGCGGCGCGGTCGAGCTCGACGCCGCCGCCCGCTACAAGGTCCTCGCCGCCTTCGACGGCTATCTGGAGACGCTGCCGGACGCCTCGCTGGCCCGCCCGGACTCCTACCGCGTGAAGGACGTCGTGGGCCGCCGGGGCGTGGGCATCGGCTCGGCCGGACTGCCGTCGTACAACATCCTGCTGGAGGGTCACAGCGACGCCCTGGAGAACGACGTCGTGATCTACATCAAGCAGGCCCAGACCCCGGCGGTGTCCCGGCACCTCACGGACCCGTCGATCCGGGACTACTTCCAGCACGAGGGCCACCGCACGGTGATCTCGCAGCGCGCCCTGCAGGCGCACGCCGACCCGTGGCTGGGCTGGACCGAGCTGGACGGGGCGGGGCAGCTGGTCGCGGAGGTCTCGCCGTACGCGGTGGACCTGGACTGGGGCGACATCGACGAGCCGGAGGAGATCGCCGAGGTCGTCGCCGATCTCGGCCGGGCCACGGCCACGATGCACGCGGCGGCGGACGACACGTCCGGCGAGTCCCTGGTGCCGTTCTCCACCGAGCGCGCCATCGACGCGGCGATCGCGGCCGACGAGGAGGGGCTCGAGCCCCTGCTGGTCGACTTCGCGCACGGCTACGGCGCCCGTGCGCGCGGCGACCACCAGATCTTCCTGGACCTGTTCCGCAACGGCAGGATCCCGGGACTGTGACTTTCCTCCCGCCCGGGGAAGCCCCGGGCGGGGAAATCCCGGACGGGGAAATCCCGCCAACCGGAACCCTTTAGGGATCCCTTACCGGAGCGCATGACAGACTCGGTTCCACCATGCACATATCCGGAACCCCGTTCAGAGCCGTACGCGCGGTGCTGTTCACGACCGTGGTCGTGACCCTCAGCACCGCGTCGCACGTGCTGCTGTCCGGGGCTCCCCTGCCGTTGAGCACGGTGACGGTGATCGCCGTCGCCGTGTTCGTCCTGGCGTACGCCCTCGCGGGCCGGCCGCGTTCCTTCGGGCGGATCGCCGCCCTGCTGGTCCCGCTGGAGCTGGCCGCCGATACCGTCTTCACCACCGGCCAGCACGTCTGCTACGGCCGGATGGGCGGCCCGGTCGCGGGCCCGCTGCGCTCGGTCGGCTTCGACGTGCTGTGCGGCGACGGCGTGGGCACCCCACTGACGCGGGTGGCCGGCACCGCGGCCGACGGCGGCGACCGGTTCGCCGGGCTGCTCGCCCAGGCCGACCCGGCCACCGCCTGGCTGCTGCTCGGCGCGCACATCGGCATCGGCCTGTTCGCCGCCGCCTGGCTGCACCGCGGCGAGCGGGCGCTGGCCCAGTTGGTCGGCGCGGTGACGGCGACGGCTTCGACGGCGGTCCGGCCGCTGCTGCTGGCTGTCGCCGCGGTGACGGTGCGCCGGGCCCCCGAGGTCCGTCTGCCGGCCCGCCCGGCCCACCGGGCCGCCACGGCCGTGGACCGGTTCCTCGTGCACTCCCTGGGACGGCGTGGACCGCCGTGCTCCACCGCCGCCCTCGTCTGAGGCGACCCTCCGCCCCGGCGTCGGCGACATGTCCGAGCACCTGCAGTCCCCCCGTACATATCCCGCACACACGCTGTGCGCGTCCCCAGTGGAGAGCATCACCATGAGCAAGCGGAACACCCAGACGGCGAAGACGGCGGCCCGTGAGCGCCTGCGCATCGAGCGCGAGCGCGACGCCAAGAAGGCCAAGATCAAGCGTCAGCTGGTCGTCGCCGGTTCGGTCGTCGGTGTCCTGGCGATAGCCGCCGGCATCGGCTACGCGGTCGTCCAGGGCAACAAGCCCAGCGCGTGGGAGGCCGCGGCGGACGCGAAGCTCGTCAAGCCGGCCAACACCAGCGGCGAGAACGGGACCACCGTCGTCATCGGCAAGGCCGACGCGAAGAAGACCCTGGAGCTGTACGAGGACCCGCGCTGCCCGATCTGCGCCTCGTTCGAGCAGAACGTCGGCGAGACGATCGACAAGGCCGTCGCGGACGGCAAGTACAAGATCCAGTTCATCGGTGCCGCGTTCCTCGACCGCAACCTGACCGGTGAGGGCTCCAAGAACGCCCTGAGCGCCCTGGGCGCCGCGCTGAACGTCAGCCCGGAGGCGTTCCTCGCCTACAAGTCCGCGCTCTACTCGGCCGAGTTCCACCCCGAGGAGAGCCAGGACAAGTTCAAGGACGACTCCTACCTGATCGAGGTGGCGAACTCCGTCGAGGAACTGAAGGGCAACAAGGAGTTCCAGACGGCCGTGGAGAACGGCACCTACGACAAGTGGGCGCTGGAGATGTCCGACAAGTTCGACAGCAGCGATGTCCAGGGCACCCCCACGCTGAAGATGGACGGCGAGAAGCTCACCGGGTCCGACGGGCAGAACGCGCCGATGACGGCCCCCGAGTTCACCGCGGCGATCGACAAGGCGCTCAAGGCCTGACCCGGACCCCCGACCCGGGTCGGGGATCCACGCCCCGGCCCAGGAACCTCACCCGGTCCCGAACCCAGGGGCGCGGCCGGGATTCGCTCACGGGCGGCTGACCGCATGCTGAAGAGCGGGCGAACTTTGGCGAGTTCGCCCGCTCTGGCATGTACCGATCAGTAATCTGATCGGCTGTGACCAGTCGACGCAGATCATCCGAGAGCTCCGCCTCCGCCACCGCGGACGCCAACTCCTTTTCTCCCCGCCGCCGTTCGGTCGTCAAGGCGGCCGCCGCGACCGCGGTCCTCGCCGCGCCGCTCGCCGCCGCGCTGCCCGCCCGTGCCGCCACCGCACAGGCGCCCGCCTTCCTGCACGGGGTGGCCTCCGGCGACCCGCTGCCGGACGGCGCCCTGCTGTGGACCCGCGTGACGCCGACGCCGGAGGCGATCCCCGGCTCGGGGCTGGGCCCCGACACCGAGGTCGGCTGGGCCGTCGCCCGGGACAAGGCGTTCAGCACCGTCGTCGCGAAGGGCTCGACCCGCGCCACCGCGGCCACCGACCACACCGTCAAGGCCGACGTCCGCGGTCTCGCACCGGCCACCGACTACTGGTTCCGCTTCTCCGCCGGCGGCACCGACTCCCCCGTCGGCCGCACCCGCACCGCCCCGGCCGCCGACGCCGCCGTGACCGGTCTGCGCTTCGGTGTGGTCTCCTGCTCCAACTGGGAGGCCGGTCACTTCTCGTCGTACCGCCATCTCGCGGCCCGCGGCGACCTCGACGCCTGGCTGCACCTGGGCGACTACATCTACGAGTACGGCTCGGGCGAGTACGGCACGCGCGGCCGGACCGTCCGCCCGCAGGCGCCCGCCCACGAGATCGTCACCCTCGCCGACTACCGCGTCCGGCACGCGACGTACAAGACCGACCCCGACCTCCAGGCGCTGCACGCCAAGGCGCCGGTCGTCGCGATCTGGGACGACCACGAGATCGCCAACGACGCCTGGTCGGGTGGCGCCGAGAACCACACCGAGGGCGCGGAGGGCACCTGGGCCGCGCGTCAGGCCGCCGCCAAGCAAGCCTACTTCGAGTGGATGCCGGTACGTCCCGCGCTGGCCGGCACCACCTACCGCCGGCTGCGGTTCGGCAGGCTCGCCGACCTCTCGCTGCTGGACCTACGCTCCTTCCGCTCCCAGCAGGTCTCCCCGGGCAACGGCGAGGTGGACGACCCCGACCGCACGCTCACCGGCCGCGCCCAGCTCGACTGGCTGAAGTCGGGGCTGTCCGCGTCCGACACCGCCTGGCGGCTGGTCGGCACCTCGGTGATGATCTCGCCGCTCGCGATCGGCTCGCTCCCGGCGAGTCTGCTGAAGCCGATCGCCAAGCTGCTCGGTCTGCCGCAGGAGGGCCTCGCCCTCAACACCGACCAGTGGGACGGCTACACCGACGACCGCCGGGAACTCCTCGCCCATCTACGGACCAACGCGATCCGCAACACGGTCTTCCTCGCCGGCGACATCCACATGGCGTGGGCCAACGACGTGCCGGTGAACGCGGGCACCTACCCGGCCTCCGGGTCGGCGGCCACCGAGTTCGTCGTGACCTCCGTCACCTCGGACAACCTCGACGACATCGTCAAGGTCCCCGAGGGCACCGTCTCCGCGGTCGCCTCCCCGCTGGTCAAGGCCACCAACCGGCATGTCCATTGGGTCGACACCGACCGCCACGGCTACGGCGTGCTGGACATCACGTCCGAGCGGGCGCAGATGGACTACTACGTGGTGTCCAGCCGCACCGACCCGGGTGCCACGTCCACGTGGGCGCGCTCCTACCGGACGCTCAACGGCACCCAGCGGGTCGAGCGCGCCGACCGCCCGGTCTGACCCGCGCGGTCCGGTACGCCGGTCCGGCGCGCGCCCTTCGCTTCTCTCCGTCAGTCGTCCTCCAGCGAATCGAGGAAGCCGAGCGCCACCCGCCAGGTGGCCTCGGCGGCCTCCTCGTCGTAGTCCGGCAGGCCGGGGTCGGTGTAGACGTGACCGGCCCCGGCGTACCGGTACACCTCGACGTCGGCTCCGGCGCGGCCCATCTGCAGATACCAGGCGCTCAGCCAGTCGTCGGTCTCGAACGGGTCCGGCTCGGCGACATGGAGCTGTACCGGCAGGCCGTCCACCGCCGCGTTCGCCGCGATGTCCGACGTACCGTGCAGGAGCAGCAGCCCGCGCGCCCGGCCGTCGCCGAGGGCCAGCGTCTGGGCGACGGAGGCGCCGAAGGAGAACCCGGCGTACACCAGCCCCCGCTCCGAGTAGGGCGCGGCGGCGAGCACGGCCCGCCTCAGCAACTCGTCCCTGCCGATGGACTCCTGGTGGGCCATGCCCTCCTCGACCGTGTCGAACGTACGGCCCTCGAAGAGGTCGGGCGTCCACACCTCGTGTCCGGCGGCACGCAGCCGGTCCGCGGCCGCGGACACCGCAGGCCGCGGGCCGTAGGTCGAGTGGAACAGCATGATGTTCATGACGTCCATGGTGCCAGCCGGGCCCGACAGCCGGTGCCTGCCGGTCTCACGCTCCGAGGCGCCGGACCTCGGCACCGGCCGTACCCAGGGCGCCGCGGATGTCACATGTTCACTGCGCGCGAGGCCGGTTAGGTTCGGGGACATGGAAGACGTGCTCCGCCCCCTGATCGTGTTCGGCGGCTCGGTCGTGCTCACCCTGACGCTCGGCTGGGCCACCGACCGACTGCTGCGCAAGGCCGACACCCGGCCCCCCGAGACCCCCATGTGGGAACTGCTCCGGCGCGGCCGCATCCCCTACCAGCTGCTCATCTGCGCGGCCCTGCTGAAAGGTTCGTTCAGCGAGGCGAAGCTGTTCGAGGGCCACCGGGGGGACATCGGCCGGGTGCTGACGCTGGTGCTGATCGGGTCGGCCGCCTGGCTGGTGATCCGGATCGCGGCGGCCGTCGTCGAGACCTCGTACACCCGGTACGCCAACGTGCACCGCGAGCGCGACCCGGCCAGGGTCCGCCGGGTACGCACCCAGGTGACGCTGATCCGGCGGGTCGTCTCGGCGATCGTCGGCGTGGTGGCGGTGGCCGCGATGCTGCTGACCTTCCCCGCCATGCGCGCGGCCGGCGCCTCGCTGCTGGCCTCGGCGGGCATCCTCGGCATCGTCGCCGGTGTCGCCGCCCAGTCCACGCTCAGCAACCTGTTCGCCGGGCTGCAGATCGCCTTCGGCGACATGGTGCGCATCGGCGACACGGTCGTGGTGGACGGCGAGTGGGGCACGGTCGAGGAGATCACCCTGACCTTCCTCACGGTGAACACCTGGGACGAGCGCCGGATCACCATGCCGGTGTCGTACTTCACGTCCAAGCCGTTCGAGAACTGGTCCCGCGACTCCCCGCAGATGACCGGGACGATCATCTGGCACCTCGACCACCGGGCCCCGCTGGACGCCATGCGCGACCGGCTCCGCGACATCCTGCGCGAGTGCCCGGCCTGGGACGGCCGCGCCTACAACCTGACCGTCGTGGAGACCACACCCAGCACCATCCAGGTGCGGGCCCTGGTGACGGCCAAGGACGCCGGCGACATATGGACGGTACGGGTCGAGGTCCGCGAGCAGATGATCCGCTGGCTGGCCGAGCAGCATCCCTACGCCCTGCCCCGGATCAGCACCGCCCCGGCCGACCCGGCACCGGTCCCCGACAGGAACCACCACTCCCCCGGCGGCGCCGCCGGCATCACCCGTCCCCCCGGTATCCCCGGCCCCGCCGGCCCCCCGGAGGGCGGGGCGCCCGCCCACGAGCCGCAGGGCGCGGCGCAGGATTACTGACGGCGCCTCAGTGGCCGCGTTCGGCGCCGCCGTTGACCTGGACGATCTGCGAGGTGATGTGTCCGGCGCCCGGGGAGGCCAGCCAGTGCAGGGTGGCGGCCACGTCCCCGGGCGTCCCGGCCCGCCCGTCGGCGGTCTCGGCGACCAGCTCTGCCCGCCGCTCCTCGTCGATGCCGTCGCCGAAGAACGCGGTGCCCTCGATGTAGCCGGGCGCGACCACGTTCACCGTGATGCCGTGCGGCCCCAGCTTCCGGGCGAGGTCATGGGCGTACGGATGCAGCCCGGCCTTGGCCGCCGCGTACGCGATCTGCCCGGAGCCCCGGTAGGCGGCGATGGAGCTGAGGAACAGCACCCGTCCGCCGGGCTCGGCGAGCCGGTCCTTCAGGGCCTCCGTGAGCAGGACGGCGGTCAGCAGGTTGAGCCGGAAGTTGACCGTCCAGTGGCGGGCGACGGCGTCGAGCGGATCGTCCGCCCCGGCCTTGCGTTCGAGGAGGCCGTTGCCCCCGGCGCTGTGGATCAGTACGTCGACGGCCCCGAACTCCCGGCCGACGTAGCCGGCGACGTCCCGCACGGCGACCGGATCAGCGAGGTCGGCGGCGTACACCTCGGCCCCCCGCACCTCGGCCCCGGCCCGCTCCAGGACGTCCCCGCGCCGCCCGAGCAGCAGCACCCGGTCCCCGTCGGCGGCGAAGACCCGTGCCGCCGCCAGCCCGATCCCCGTACCGCCCCCGCTGATCACCACGTTCCGCGTCATGCCCCGACCTTACGAGCGGAACGCCGTACCGCGGAGCGAACTCACCGCATACTGCGCACATCGAGGTGGCGCAGCACCCGGTCCACCACCTCGGGGTCGGCCCCCGCCTCGCTCCGCGCCGCCAGTACCTCGTGCCGTGCGGCGCTCAGCATCTCGGCCTGGATCCGCCGCACCCGCTTCACCCGCCGCGCGCGCTGCCGGTACGCCTCGCGCCGCTCGTCCTCGGCGAGGTCCGGGCTGATCCGCACCCCGATCTCGAAGGCGCTGCGCAGCATCTGCTCGGCGAGTTCCTCAGACAGTTCCTCGGCCCCCTCGATCTCGCGCAGCCTCTGTTTGGCGGCCTTGGCCGCTCGCAGCGCGAGGTCCCGTTCGAGTGCCTTCTCACGTCCGGTGTCGGCCCGCACCCCCAGCCGTTTCACCAGCCACGGCAGGGTCGTCCCCTGGACCAGCAGCGTCGCCATGATCACGCCGAACGCGATGAAGATGATCTCGCCCCGCGCCGGGAAGTCTCCCCCGGCGTCGGTCTCCAGCGGAATCGCCAGCGCCAGCGCGACGGAGGCCACTCCGCGCATCCCCGACCACCACATCACCATGGTCTCGCGCCAGCTCACCGGGATGTCCTCGCCGGTGTTCCGCGCGGCGTGCAGCCGCCGCGTCAGCCAGGTCGCCGGCAGCAGCCACAGCAGCCGGACGAGGACGACCACGCCCACGATCGCCCCGGCCCAGCCGAGCAGTTCGCCCCAGTGGCCGGACGCGGTCCGGACCGCGTTGTGCAGTTCGAGGCCGACCAGTCCGAACGCGATGCCGACGACGAGCGTGTCGACGATGTCCCAGAAGGTGTGCCCGGCCAGCCGGGTCATGACCTCGTCGGCGTCGGTGGCGTACTCGACGAGGAACAGCGCGGTGGTGAGCACGGCGAGCACCCCCGAGCCGTGCAGTTCCTCGGCCAGGACGTAGGAGAAGTACGGCACCAGCAGACTCAGCGCGATCTGCAGGGTCGCGTCCCCGAGCAGGTCCATCAGCCGGTTGGCGCCCCAGCCGAGCGCGAGCCCGACCGCGACCGCCACCACGGCCGACAGGACCAGGTCCAGGCCCGCCTTCCAGGGCGAGAAGGTGCCGCTCACGGCGGCGGCGATCGCCACGTGGTACAGGACGATGGCGGTGACGTCGTTGAACAGGCCCTCGCCCTCGAGGATCGACACCAGCCGGCGCGGCAGCCCCAGCCTCCCGGCGACGGCGGTCGCCGCGACCGGATCGGGCGGTGCGACCAACGCGCCGAGGGCGATCGCGGCGGCAAGCGGCAGGCCCGGCACGATCGCGTGGGCGACGACGGCCACGCACAGCGTGGTGACGAACACCAGCGCCACGGCCAGCAGGAGGATCGGTCTCGCGTTCGCCGCGAACTGCCGCCAGGACGTCCGGCGGACGGCGGCGTAGAGCAGGGGCGGCAGCAGCAGCGGCAGGATCAGGTCCGGCGGGACGTCCACGTTCGGGACGAACTCGAGCAGTGCGAGGACGATGCCGAAGACCGTCATCAGCACCGGCGCCGGCAGCCCCAGCCAGTCCCCCAGGGGGACGCACACCACGGCCCCCAGCAGCAGAGCGAACAGCAGGGCCAACTGATCCACGGTCGATGCTCCGGGCGGTTCGGCGGCGGGACGACGGACCTCCACCCTGCCACGCCGACGCCCGCACCCTGCGTTCGGCAGCACGGGTCACCACGCGCGCCCGGCCGCAGGACGGGTACGGCTACGCGTACGACGACCGAGCCCGGCCGGTCCCCGGACAGGTCCGGCTACAGGGCCCGGCCGGTCACAGAGCGCGCCGCATGGCCCGGTGCGGCATCCCCGCGTCCGGGAACTCCGGTCCGTACGCCACGTATCCCAGCCGCTCGTAGAACCCCAGGGCATGGGTCTGCGCGTGCAGGTCGACGGCGGTGAGAGCGCGGGCGCGGGCCGCCTCCTCGACGCCCCGCACCAGGGCGGCCCCGACGCCGAGCCCCCGCGCCTCCCGCGTCACCGCGAGGCGTCCCAGGGACCCGACCGACGCGTCACCGCCGGTCTTCGCCGCGGCGGCCCCGCCGTGCAGCAGCCGCCCGGTGCCGAGCGCCTCGCCGTCCTCACCGATCGCGAGCACATGTACGGCACCGGCGTCGTACGCGTCGTACTCCAGGTCCTCGGGCACGCCCTGCTCGGCGACGAAGACCTCCTTGCGCACCGCGAAGCACGCCTCCCGGTCGCCGGGTTCCACCGCCTCGCGGACCACGTACGGGGTACTCACGCGTAGGTCTCCTCCCGGACCAGGTCGAGCGCCTGGCGCAGGTCCTCGGGGTAGTCGCTGGTGAACTCCGCCCACAGGCCGTCCCCGGGGTGCTCGAAGCCGAGCCGCACGGCGTGCAGCCACTGACGGGTCAGGCGGAGCCGCTTGGCGAGCGTGGGGTCGGCGCCGTAGGTCAGGTCGCCGACGCAGGGGTGCCGGTGGGCGGCCATGTGGACGCGGATCTGGTGGGTGCGGCCGGTCTCCAGCTTGACGTCGAGGAGCGAGGCGGCCCGGAAGGCCTCGACGAGGTCGTAGTGCGTGACGGAGGGCTTGCCCTCGGCGGTGACCGCCCACTTGTAGTCGTGGTGCGGATGCCGGCCGATGGGCGCGTCGATGGTGCCGCTGGTCGGGTCGGGGTGGCCCTGGACCAGGGTGTGGTAGCGCTTGTCGACCGTGCGCTCCTTGAACTGGCGCTTCAGCGACGTGTACGCGTACTCCGACTTGGCGACCACCATGAGACCGGAGGTGCCGACGTCGAGGCGGTGCACGATGCCCTGGCGCTCGGCGGCACCGGAGGTCGAGACGCGGTACCCGGCGGCGGCGAGGCCACCGATCACGGTCGGTCCGCTCCAGCCCGGCGAGGGGTGGGCGGCGACTCCGACCGGCTTGACGACCACGACCACGTCGTCGTCGTCGTGCACGATCTCCATGCCCTCGACGGGCTCGGCGACCACCCGCACCGGGGCGGGCGCCTGCGGCATCTCCACCTCGAGCCAGGCACCCCCGCTCACCCGCTCCGACTTGCCGACCACCGATCCGTCGACCGTGACCTTTCCCGCGGTGGCGATTTCGGCCGCCTTGGTCCGGGAGAAGCCGAACATGCGGGAGATGGCGGCGTCGACGCGCTCGCCCTCCAGTCCGTCGGGCACGGGCAGGGTTCGGATCTCGGGAATGGTGCTCACCCGTCGAGTATGCCGGACCGGCCCGGCAACTCCGTACGCGCGCTCTCGGTCCTGCTCAGTCCTTGTGGACGGTCCCGTCCGGGTCGAGGCCCCGGAAGGACAGCAGGACGATCAGGATGCCGCCGCAGACGATCGCCGAATCCGCCAGGTTGAAGACGGCGAAGTGCTTGGGCGCGATGAAGTCGACGACCGCGCCCTGGAAGACACCCGGGGAGCGGAAGATCCTGTCCGTGAGGTTGCCGAGGGCACCGCCGAGCAGCAGGCCCAGCGCGATCGCCCAGGGCAGGCTGTACAGCTTGCGGGCCAGCCGGACGATCACCACGATCACCGCCGCCGCGATCAGTGTGAAGATCACGGTGAAGGCCTCGCCGAAGCCGAAGGCCGCGCCCGCGTTGCGGATCGCCTCGAACCTCAGCCAGTCCCCGATGATCTCGATGGGCTCGTGGTGCTCCAGCTTGGCGACCACGATCATCTTGCTGATCAGGTCGAGGGCGTAGGCGGCGACGGCGACGGCGAACAGCACGGCCACGCGCCGCTTGCCGCGGGGTGCTCCGGCCGCCGCCTCCGCGTCCTGGGCATCGGCCCGGTCGAGCCCGGTCCGGTCCTGCCCGTCACGGTCCTGCCCGTCACGGTCCTGCCCGTCCCGGTCCGCGTCCGGGGTTTCCGGCGTACCGATGATGCGCTCCGCCTCTGCCACGTGAGTCCCTCAACCTAGGTACCTGACTGAGGACGAGGGTACGGCACCCCCCACGCGGCCCTCGTGCTCAGGCGGTGTCCAACGGCGCTCAGTACCGGCGCTCCTGCTTCTGCTTGCACTCGACGCACAACGTGGCCCGGGGGAATGCCTGCATCCGGGCCTTGCCGATGGGGTTGCCGCAGCTCTCGCACAGGCCGTAGGTACCGGTGTCCAGCCGCTGCAGGGCGCGCTCGTACTGGGTGAGCATCTCGCGTGCGTTGGCGGCGAGCGCCAGTTCGTGCTCACGCGTGATGTTCTTCGTGCCGGTGTCGGCCTGGTCGTCGCCCGCCCCGTCTCCGGAGTCCCGCATCAGGCCGGCCAGCGACCGTTCGGACGAGGTGATCTCCTCGCTCAGCCGCAGCGCCTCGGCCGTCAGATCGGCCCGCGCGCCCTCGACCTCCTCCGGTGTCCAGGGCTCCTCGCCCGGACGCACCGCGAGGTCGCCGGGCTCCACTGCCGCGAGCCGCGCCTTGGGCACGGCGGTCTTCGCCGCCGTCGCCGTGCCAGGGGTCTTCTTAGCACCCACCGTCGTCGCTCCCGTCTGCGTCGCGGCCTCGGCCGCACCCGCGTCAGCGGCCGTGCCGTGCCCGGCCGTGTCCTGTGTGCCCCCGCTGGTCCTGGTGGTGCTTCCGCCCGTAGCGCCCGCGCGCGCGGCGCCCCGCCCGGCGTCGGCCTCCGCTCCCTGGGTGGCCGCCTTCTTCCGGGAACTCCTGTCCGCGGCGGCTCTGGAAGCCGTCGCCTTCGATCGCGTGGCCCCGGAGGCCGCCGTTCCCTTCTCCGCCTTCGCCTTCGTCTTCGCAGAGGCGGAGGCGCCCTTTCCGGCCCCGGTCTTCCCTGACCCGGCCTTCCCGGCCGACTGTTTCGTGGCCGCCTTTCCCGCCTGCTCCTTCGCTGTCGCCTTCGTGCCCTCCCGGGACTCCTCAGCGGGCATGGCCCTGCCGGACGCCGACTGCTGTACGGCGGTCTTCTTCGCCACCATGGCCGCGGCCCCTTTTCACAGGCTGTGATCTTGCGCGCGCATCGTGCTGGGACGATAAATCGACTCGGGTCCCGCGGCAACGGGGCGCACCGCCCGATTCGCCCGCCCCGCGGCGGACCCTCATGCGTTGTGCCCAGCTCCCCGCCGGGTATGCCACCAAGTCGGACGCCGCAGAACCCGAACACCCGTACCCCTCCATTCGGTGGTATGTCTCCCTGTCGGCGACTCGTACGGCATGTGTACGCACTCCACCCGGACCCCCTCACCGTCCGCGGAACAACCGGTCGGCCGCTGTCCGCTCCGCGCCGTACACTGGGCAGAGCGAAAAGCGTGGATGGGGACGAGTAGCGGTGTACGCAGCCCAGAGCGACCCGGGGACGGTGTGAGCCCGGGGGCGAGCGCGACGCGAAGATCACCCCGGAGCCGCCGGAAGAAAGCCGCAGCCCGACAGCAGCGGCGAGTAGAACCGGCATCGCGACCCCAATGAGGGGGCTCACCGGCGCACACGACGCACCGGGGAGCCAAGGAGGGTGGTACCGCGGGAGCGCGCCGACGGCGGCGCAGGGATCGACACAGCTCTCGTCCCTCCGGACGGAAGGCAGCAAGTCCGCCGGAGGAAGCCCGCTGATGACAACGCCGACGTACCGACAGGTTCCCGCCCAGGTCGACCTGCCCGCTCTCGAGCACGCGGTGCTCGATTTCTGGCAGGAACAGAAGATCTTCGCCAAGAGCCTGGAACAGTCCGAGGGCCGCCCCGAGTGGGTGTTCTACGAGGGCCCGCCCACCGCCAACGGCATGCCGGGCGCCCACCACATCGAGGCGCGCGTCTTCAAGGACGTCTTCCCCCGCTTCCGTACCATGCGCGGCTACCACGTGGGCCGCAAGGCCGGCTGGGACTGCCACGGCCTCCCGGTGGAACTGGCGGTGGAGAAGGAGCTCGGTTTCTCCGGCAAGCAGGACATCGAGGCGTACGGCATCGCCGAGTTCAACGCCAAGTGCCGCGAGTCGGTGACCCGCCACACCGACGCCTTCGAAGAGCTCACGACCCGTATGGGGTACTGGGCCGACCTCAAGAACCCGTACCGCACGATGGACCCGGAGTACATCGAGTCCGTCTGGTGGTCGCTGAAGGAGATCTTCGACAAGGACCTGCTGGTCCAGGACCACCGCGTGGCCCCCTGGTGCCCCCGCTGCGGCACCGGCCTGTCCGACCACGAGCTGGCGCAGGGCTACGAGACGGTCGTCGACCCGTCCGTCTACGTCCGCTTCCCTCTCACCTCCGGCCCGCTGGCCGGCGAGGCCGCGCTCCTGGTGTGGACGACCACGCCGTGGACGCTGGTGTCCAACACCGCGGTCGCCGCGCACCCCGAGGTCGCCTACGTCGTCGCGACGGACGGCGAGGAGAAGCTCGTCGTCGCCGAGCCGCTGGTCGCCAAGGCCCTCGGCGAGGGCTGGGAGACCACCGGCGAGACCTTCACCGGCGCCGAGATGGAGCGCTGGACGTACCAGCGCCCCTTCGAGCTTGTGGCGTTCCCGAGCGCCGGCGAGGGAACCGACGGGCACAGCCCCGAGTCGGCCCACTACGTGGTCAACGCCGACTACGTAACCACCGAGGACGGTACGGGTCTGGTCCACCAGTCCCCCGCCTTCGGCGAGGACGACCTCAGGGTCTGCCGCTCCTACGGCCTGCCGGTGGTGAACCCGGTCCGCCCGGACGGCACCTTCGAGGAGGACGTCCCGATGGTCGGCGGCATCTTCTTCAAGAAGGCCGACGAGAAGCTGACCGAGGACCTGGGCAACCGGGGCCTGCTGTTCAAGCACATCCCGTACGAGCACAGCTACCCGCACTGCTGGCGCTGCCACACCGCGCTGCTCTACTACGCGCAGCCCTCCTGGTACATCCGCACCACGGCCGTCAAGGACCGCCTGCTCGAGGAGAACGAGGGCACCAACTGGTTCCCGGACTCCGTCAAGCACGGCCGGTACGGCGACTGGCTGAACAACAACATCGACTGGGCGCTGTCCCGCAACCGCTACTGGGGCACCCCGCTGCCGATCTGGCGCTGCGAGGACGACCACCTCACCTGCGTCGGCTCGCTCACCGAGCTGACCGGGCTGACCGGCACCGACCAGTCGGGCCTCGACCCGCACCGCCCGTTCATCGACGCGGTCACCTTCGCCTGCCCGCAGGACGGCTGCGGGAAGACGGCCACGCGCGTGCCCGAGGTCATCGACGCCTGGTACGACTCGGGTTCGATGCCGTTCGCGCAGTGGGGCTACCCGCACAAGAACAGGGAACTGTTCGAGAGCCGGTACCCGGCGCAGTTCATCTGCGAGGCCATCGACCAGACCCGCGGCTGGTTCTACACGCTGATGGCGGTCGGCACCCTGGTCTTCGACAAGTCCTCGTACGAGAACGTCGTCTGCCTCGGCCACATCCTCGCCGAGGACGGCCGCAAGATGTCCAAGCACCTGGGCAACACCCTGGAGCCGATCCCGCTGATGGACCAGCACGGCGCGGACGCGGTCCGCTGGTTCATGGCGGCCGGCGGTTCCCCGTGGGCGGCCCGCCGGGTGGGCCACGGCGCCATCCAGGAGGTCGTCCGCAAGACGCTCCTTACCTACTGGAACACCGTCGCCTTCCAGGCGCTGTACGCGCGTACGTCCGGCTGGGCCCCGTCCGAGGCCGACCCGGCACCCGCCGACCGCCCGCTGCTGGACCGCTGGCTGCTCTCCGAACTGCACGCGCTCACCGACCAGGTGACCCGGGCGCTGGACAGCTACGACACCCAGCGCGCCGGCAAGCTGCTGTCCGCGTTCGTCGACGACCTGTCCAACTGGTACGTCCGCCGCTCCCGGCGTCGCTTCTGGCAGGGCGACAAGGCCGCGCTGCGCACGCTGCACGAGGTCGTCGAGACGGTCACCAAGCTGATGGCCCCGCTGACCCCGTTCATCACCGAGCGGGTCTGGCAGGACCTGGTCGTGCCGGTCACCCCCCACGCCCCGGAGTCCGTCCACCTGTCCTCCTGGCCCGAGGCCGACCTGACGGCGATCGACCCGGAGCTGTCGAAGCAGATGGTGCTGGTGCGCCGCCTGGTGGAGCTGGGGCGGGCCACCCGCGCGGAGTCGGGCGTCAAGACCCGCCAGCCGCTCAAGCGCGCCCTGATCGCGGCGAGCGGCTTCGGCGCCCTCCACCCCGCGCTGCACCAGCAGATCACCGAGGAGCTGAACGTCGAGTCCTTGGCGTCCCTGTCCGAGGTGGGCGGCTCGCTGGTGGACACGACGGCCAAGGCCAACTTCCGTGCGCTGGGCAAGCGGTTCGGCAAGCGCGTCCAGGACGTCGCCAAGGCCGTCGCGAACGCGGACGCCGCCGCGCTGTCCCTGGCGCTGCGCGAGGGCACCGCCTCGGTGGAGGTCGACGGCGAGACGATCACCCTCGCCCCGGACGAGGTGATCATCACGGAGACCCCGCGCGAGGGCTGGTCGGTGGCGTCCGACACCGGTGCCACGGTCGCCCTGGACCTGGAGGTCACCGAGGAGCTGCGCCGCGCCGGCCTGGCCCGGGACGCGATCCGGCTGATCCAGGAGGCCCGCAAGAACAGCGGCCTCGACGTGGCCGACCGGATCGCCCTGCGCTGGACGGCGACGGAGGACGCCACCGTCGCGGCCCTGACCGAACACGCCGGTCTCATCGCCGACGAGGTCCTCGCCGTGGACTTCGCCCGGGGCGAGGCGGACGGCACCTACGGGCAGCCGTTCACCGACGAGGGCCTGTCCCTGACGTTCCGCCTCCGCAAGGTGTGAGGTCCCGGGGGTCGTCAGCTGCTTGCCGGGGAGCGTGCACGAGGGCGGTTCAACTCGATCGTGTGATGGTCGTCGGCTTGCGGGTTTCCGGGCTTGCGGCGCCGCGGGCCGTCCGGACTCCTGAACTTACGGCGCCGTGGGCTGTCCAGACTCCCGGGCTTGCGGCGCCGTGGGCTGTCCAGACTCCCGGGCTTGCGGCGCCGTGGGCCGTCCGGGTCGACGTGATCGTGCGCTCCAGGTCGTCGGGTGCGGCGCCGGTGAGCGGGGCTCCTGCTCCACCGGTGTGATGGTTCGGGGCCTCCCCCGTCGCCTCCGGCCGTCCTCATGGGGCCGGGGCGTGCGGGGAACCGGCCTCCCGGGCCCGGACCACGCACAGGATGCGTGTCGCCGCCCCGGGGGTTGAGCACGCCGGGGACCTGGGGCACCTCCCACGCCCTTGAGGCGGTGGGGGAGCGCCCAGGACCGTTCGAGGCGGGCGGCCGAGCAGACCCGCTCCCGCCCAGCCCGGAGGAACGGTAGATCACACCAGCGCGTCCCTCGTCACCCGGCACGCCCAGGGCCCGGGTCCGCCGACAAGAATTCGGCGGACCCGGGCCCTCGGTGTTGCGTCCTACGGACAACTGCCCCGCACCCCGAACAACCACCGCAACCACCGCAAACACCGCAACCGCCGCGAAGGGGCCCCAACGCGCGTAGCACAAGGGCGGGGCCCCGGGTTCTCGAACCCGGGGCCCCGCCCTGAACACTGCCGGCCGTTACGCCGTACTCATGGCCATCAGGCCGTCAGTTGTCGTCCTCGTCGATCAGGAACCCGCGCATCGGCGAGGGCGCCTGGCCCATCGGCGACGGTCCCTGCGGACGCACCGGCGCCATGGGCTGGGTCATGGCCGGCTGCATCTGCTGCTGGCCACCACCGTAGGACGGGCCGGGCTGGCCGGGGCCGCCGCCCATCTGCTGGTTGCCGCCGTAGGACGGCGCACCGGCACCGGCCGGAGCCATCGAGGGCGCCGGAGACGGCGGCAGCGACGGGGCGGCAGGCTGACGCGGCGGGGCGAGCGAGTCGTCCGCCTGGGTCTCCAGCTGACGCAGCTGCGACTCCAGGTAGGACTTCAGCCGCGTGCGGTATTCGCGCTCGAAGCCGCGCAGGTCCTCGACCTTGCGCTCCAGCGTGGCGCGGGCGGACTCCAGGGAGCCCATCGCGACGCGGTGCTTCTCCTGCGCGTCCCGCTCCAGGGCGTCCGCCTTGGAGCGGGCGTCCCGCTCGAGACCCTCGGCACGCGAACGCGCCTCGCCGACGATCTTGTTGGCCTCGGAACGAGCCTCGGCGATCGCCTGGTCTGCGGTCTGCTGGGCCAGCGAGAGCACGCGGGCCGCGCTGTCGCCACCGGGGCCGCCCTGCTGTCCGGGGAGGCCGGGAGGACCGCCCATGGGGCCACCGTGGCCCATCTGACCCTGCATGGGACCGCCCTGGCCCATCTGACCCTGCATGGGACCGCCCTGGCCCATCTGACCCTGCATGGGGCCACCCTGGCCCATCTGACCCTGCATGGGACCGCCCTGGCCCATCTGACCCTGCATGGGGCCACCCTGGCCCATCGGGCCACCCTGACCCATCGGGCCACCCTGACCCATCGGGCCACCCTGACCCATCGGGCCACCCTGACCCATCGGGCCGGGACCCTGCGGACCGCCCTGACCGCCCTGACCGCCGGGGCCGGCGGGCAGCTGCGGTGCACCGCTCGGCAGCTGGGGCGGACCACCCATGGGGCCACCCATCTGCTGCTGCGGCGGGCCCGATATGCCGGCGGGCACCGGACCGCCGGGACCTCGCATGCCCTGCTGAGGCATCCCCTGAGGCGGCCCCTGCTGTTGCTGCTGCTGCTGCTGGTCCTGCGGTTCCGGAGGCTTGCGCATGTTCTGCTGGTTCTGGGCAGCAGCGCGCGTGGCCGCGGCCAGTTTGGCGCGCAGGTCCTCGTTCTCTCGGAGCAGGCGCGTCAGTTCGGCTTCGACCTCATCGAGGAAGGCATCGACCTCGTCCTCGTCATAGCCTTCTCGGAGGCGGACGGTCGTGAACTGCTTGTTCCGCACGTCCTCGGGGGTCAACGGCATCTCTTCACCTCAACGTAGTCATCGGCAGTCGGCAGGCCCATGTCGTCCACAGTCACCTCAGCGCACTGCCCACGAGGGAGATCAGGATGTAGACGATGATCATCAGCACGAAGAAGGACAGGTCGAGCGCCACGCCCCCGAGACGCAGCGGCGGGATGACCCGCCGCAGAAGCTTCAGCGGTGGATCGGTGACAGTGTAGGTGGCCTCCAGGACGACCACCATCGCCTTGCCGGGTTGCCACGAGCGGGCGAACTGGAAGACGTAGTCCATGACCAGCCGGAAGATGAGCACGATGAGGAACACCATCAGCGCGATGTAGATCACCTGCGCGAACACGCTCATGGTCTGGTTGTCCCTCTCCCCTGTGTCCTGCTTCTGTCCGGTCCTGCGTCTCAGCTCTGGTTGAAGAACCCGCCCTCTGCGATACGGGCCTTGTCCTCCGCCGTGACATCGACGTTAGCAGGAGACAGCAGGAACACCTTCTGCGTCACCCTCTCGATACTGCCGTGAAGACCGAACACCAAACCCGCCGCAAAGTCGACAAGTCGCTTGGCGTCCGTGTCATCCATCTCGGTCAGATTCATGATCACAGGCGTACCTTCGCGGAAGTGTTCCCCGATGGTACGGGCCTCGTTGTAGGTCCGCGGGTGAAGCGTGGTGATCCGGTAAGGCTCTCGTTCCGACACGACCTTGGGCATGATCACCGGTGCGTTCTTCTCCAGGCTGGCGCGTTCTTGTGTGATGGATGCCACGGGCGCGATACGCGCCGGGCGTGCCGATTCAGCGGGAAGCGAAGCGGACCGGGCGACCGGCTCGCGAAGTGGGGGCGATGGGGCGACTCGCACCTCTTCGTCCCTTTGGAGTTGATGTGCCCCGTGCATGCCGTGCGACTGGTGCGACGGCTCGTGCCGCCGGTGGTCCCGCTCGGGCTCCGGGTCGAGTTCGGGTTCGAAGTCGTCGTCTGGGTCAAATCCGCGGCCGTCGTACCCATCGTCCTCCACGAGGCCGAGGTAGACCGCCATCTTGCGCATCGCGCCGGCCATTCTCCGTGCCCTCCGCTCTGTGGTGGATCCGCTGACGACCGCCAAGTGCCCGCGATCCACAAGGTCCTCAAGTCCGCCCGATCAGCGGCAATGACCATATTTTCTGCTGTGGTCCGACTTCCTGGCGACGTTACCCGAGCCGGGGGCGGACTCCGAGTACCGCACTGCCTACGCGCACATGTGTCGCTCCGGCCGCAACCGCCTGTTCGAGATCCGCACTCATCCCCGCGGAGACCATGTTCGCAGCAGGATGGGCCGCGCGCAGGTCGGTCGACAGATCCATCAAGCGCTCGAACGCAGCCTGTTGACGCCCGGCGTACTCCCCGGTGAGCGGAGCGACGGTCATCAGCCCGTCCAGCCGCAGGCCTTCGGCCCCGGCGACGAGACGAGCCAACTCCGCCACGCCGCCCGGCGCCACGCCGCCGCGCTCCCCCCGGCCCCCTCCCGCCGCAGGCTCATCGGCATCGAGCGCGACCTGGATGAGGCAGCCCAGTTCGCGCCCGTTGCGCACCGCCTCTTTCGAGAGCGCCGTGACCAGTCGGGAACGATCGACGGACTGCACGAAATCGGCATAACCGGCCACAGACCGCACCTTGTTGGTCTGAAGTTGCCCGACAAAGTGCCACTTAAGGGGCAAGTCGGCGCATTCGGCGGCTTTCGGGGCGGCGTCCTGGTCGCGGTTCTCGGCGACATGGCGCACACCGAGCTCCGACAGGATCCGCACATCGCTCGCGGGGAAGGTCTTGGTGACCACGATCAGGGTCACTTCCTCCCGCCCGCGCCCGGCTGCCGCGCACGCGGCGGCGATCCGCCGCTCCACATCCGCGAGATTCGCGGCGAGTTCGTCCTTACGGTCCGTCATACCCATCAGTCCAACCACACATAGCCCGCGAGCCGCCCGGTGGCGCGGTCCCGTCGGTACGAGAAGTGATCGTCCGACTCCAGCGTGCACACCGGCGACCGCTCCCGGTCGCTCACCCCGAGCCGTTCGAGCTGGGCGTGCACGCCCCCGGCCACATCGACCGCCGGCGTGCCCCAACTCGTCTCGGCATACGCCGCCGGCTCGACGGCGGCCACCTCGGCGCGCATCTGCGACGGCACCTCGTAGCAGCGGCCACAGACGGCGGGGCCGGTGCGGGCGACGATGCGGGCCGGGTCGGCTCCGAGTTCCGTCATGGCTCGCACGGTGGCGGGGACCACCCCCGCCACCAGTCCGGGCCGGCCCGCGTGGGCCGCCGCGGCGACACCGGCGACGGGGTCGGCGAGCAGCACCGGGACGCAGTCAGCGGTGAGTACGGCGAGGGCGAGGCCCCGCCGCGCGGTGACCACCGCGTCCGCCTCGGGAACGGGACGGGCACCCCACGGCTCGTCCACCACGACCGTGTCGGCTCCGTGCACCTGGTTCATCCAGACCACCCGCGCCGGGTCGAGAGCGAGGGACTTCGCGGCCAGTTCGCGGTTGGCGCGCACCGCCCCGGAGTCGTCGCCGACCGCCCCGCCGAGATTGAGCTCCGCATACGGAGCGGCGCTCACCCCACCCCACCGGTCGGTGAGGGCGAAGTGCGCGCCGCGCACGCTTTCGCGCTGTCCTATCACTTGAGGAAGTCCGGTACGTCCAGCTCCTCGGCCGCGCTGTCCGCGTAGGTGCGGGACGGCGGGACGGGCGGGTGGGCGACCGGGATGTCGCTGACCGGCTCGGGGGCCTGCTCCAGCTCCTCCTTGGGCGTGACGCTGCCCAGGGAGCCGAAGGACGGGCGGCTCTCGGGCTGCCGCGCGGGGGCGGGCTCCTCGCGCTTGGCCGAGGACGAGCCGAGGACGTTGTCCCGCTTCGAGGGCGGCTGGCCGCCGTCGAAGCCGGCCGCGATCACCGTGACCCGGACCTCGTCGCCGAGGGCGTCGTCGATCACCGCGCCGAAGATGATGTTGGCTTCGGGGTGGGCCGCCTCACTCACCAGCTGGGCGGCCTCGTTGATCTCGAACAGGCCGAGGTCGCTGCCGCCGGAGATGGACAGCAGGACGCCCCTGGCGCCGTCGATGGAGGCTTCCAGCAGCGGTGAGGAGATCGCCATCTCGGCGGCGGCCACCGCACGGTCGTCGCCGCGGGCCGAGCCGATGCCCATGAGGGCCGAACCGGCCTCGGACATGACCGACTTGACGTCGGCGAAGTCGAGGTTGATCAGACCGGGGGTGGTGATGAGGTCGGTGATGCCCTGGACACCGGAGAGCAGGACCTGGTCCGCCGACTTGAAGGCGTCCAGGACCGAGACCTGGCGGTCCGAGATGGACAGCAGCCGGTCGTTGGGGATGACGATGAGGGTGTCGACCTCTTCGCGGAGCTCGGCGATGCCGTCCTCCGCCTGGTTGGCGCGGCGCCGGCCCTCGAAGGTGAACGGGCGGGTGACCACGCCGATGGTGAGAGCGCCGAGCGAGCGGGCGATGTTGGCCACCACGGGGGCGCCGCCGGTGCCGGTGCCGCCGCCCTCGCCGGCCGTCACGAAGACCATGTCGGCCCCCTTGAGGACCTCCTCGATCTCCTCGCGGTGATCCTCGGCCGCCTTGCGGCCGACGGCCGGGTTGGCTCCGGCGCCGAGTCCGCGGGTGAGTTCACGGCCGACGTCGAGCTTGACGTCGGCGTCGCTCATCAACAGGGCTTGCGCGTCGGTGTTGATGGCGATGAACTCGACGCCCTTGAGACCGACCTCGATCATCCGGTTGATGGCATTGACACCACCGCCGCCGACACCGATGACTTTGATGACTGCGAGGTAGTTCTGCGGTGCTGCCACGTCGAAGGCCTCTCGCCTCGAGTTACGTGTCGCCGCCTCACGGCCGTGCCGCGGTTCGACGACTGATGCCGATGTGGGACGGTCCGTATCGCCGACCCGAACCCTAACGTTGAAGTTTAGGGTTACCAGTGTGCCTGTTCTCTGGAGTCTTCTGAACAGGACACTAAGTCGACAAGTGGCGCACGTTCAACGAACACGCCGAACCTCCCGTTTTTCTTTTCACCCTATGTGATCAGCCGTGGCGCCACCCAACCAGGGGGCTGGCCTGCACTGATATGCGTCAATTCCCTGATGACGCGGGGGCGGTGGGAACACTCACGTCGAAGTGCCGTGCGTCCGGCGCCGCTTTCAGCAGAGCGGTGAGGGCACGGCCCTTCGCGGCACCCTTCTCGCCGCTTCCCCAGGCGACCGTCCTGCCGTCCGCCAGTTCCAGCGAGATGTCGTCGTAGGAACGGACCTTGACGCTCCGCGTGGTACGGGCGACGGCGTCCGGCACCTCACGGGCGACCCGTGCCGCCTCTCGCACCAGCCGGCCCTCACCGAAGCGGCGCAGGCTCGCGGCCGTGGTGCCGCTCCGGCGCACGTTCAATTCCAGCCGGGGAACACCTTTGAGCTCTTGGGAAACCGTGGCGTATCGGACACCTTCGCCGTCGACCTCAGTGAACTCCCCGCCTTTTTCGACCAGAAGAACCGGGGTGCGCTCGGTGACATTCAGCCCGATTTCGTGCGGCCAGGAACGGACCACATCAACTGTGCGGATTCGAGGCAATTTCTCGCGGAGCCGCGAGGCGACCGCGTCCGTGTCCACCGTGGCCAGCGGGCCCCCGACGGGGACATCGGCGGCCGCGCGCACTTCCCCGGAAGTCAGGACCCGGGTGCCGGACACGGACACCCGTTCCACCCGGGCCAGATCGGACCCGTACAGCAGCCAGAACGCGCCGCTGCCGAAGAAGACCAGGACGACCGCCAGGATGATGATCAGACGAAGCCGTCTCCGCCCCAGCCGCCGCCGAGCGGGCGGCGGCACGGACGACCCCCGCCGGCGTTCACCGCGCTCGGCGGTGGTCGATCCGGCCACAGCACTCCCTTTCCCGCGGCGCGGTTCACCTCCGGGACGCCGCAGTCGGCGCCGCGCCCCTTCGGCTCACTCGCCGGTGTCCTAGCGGTGACGTGCGGCGATCGCCTCGTGCACCATGGCGACGAGCAGGTCGTCGGCGTCCCGGCGGCCGAACTCGGCGGCGGCGCGGGACATCTCGTACAGCCGGTGCGGGTCGGCCAGGACGGGCAGCACGTTCTGCTGCACCCACTCCGGCGTCAGCTCCGCGTCGTCGACCAGAAGTCCGCCCCCGGCCTTGACCAGCGGCTGGGCGTTCAGCCGCTGTTCGCCGTTGCCGATGGGCAGCGGGACGTAGGCGGCCGGAAGCCCGACGGCGGAGAGTTCGGCGACGGTCATCGCGCCCGCGCGGCAGAGCATCATGTCGGCCGCGGCGTACGCGAGGTCCATCCGGTCCACGTAACCTACCGGGACATAGGGGGGCATTCCCGGCATCTGCTGCACCTGCGGCAGTTCGTTCTTCGGGCCGACCACGTGCAGGATCTGGATGCCGGCCTGCTGGAGCCACGGCGCGACCCGCTGGACGACCTCGTTCAGCCGCCGAGCGCCCTGCGAGCCGCCGGAGACCAGCAGCGTGGGCAGGTTGGGGTCGAGCCCGAACGCGGCGCGGGCCTCGGGCCGCACGGCGGCCCGGTCCAGGGTGGCGACGGAGCGGCGCAGCGGGATCCCGATGTAGCGGGCGTCGCGCAGCTTGCTGTCCGGGGTGGAGACGGCGACCCTGGCCGCGTACCGGGAGCCGATCTTGTTGGCCAGGCCGGGTCGGGCGTTGGCCTCGTGGACGACGATCGGCACACCGAGCCGCTTGGCGGCGAGGTAGCCGGGCAGGGCGACATAGCCGCCGAAGCCGACCACGGCGTCCGCCTTGGTGCGCTCCAGGATCTGCTCGGTCGCCTTGATGGTGCCGCGCAGCCGGCCCGGGACGGTGATCAGCTCGGGGGTGGGCTTGCGGGGCAGCGGCACGGCGGGGATCAGCGCCAGTTCGTACCCGCGCTCGGGTACCAGACGTGTCTCGAGACCGCGTTCCGTGCCCAGGGCCGTGATGCCCACGGACGGATCCTGCCTGCGCAGGGCATCCGCGAGGGCGAGCGCGGGCTCGATGTGGCCCGCGGTTCCTCCGCCGGCGAGTACGACATGCACCGAAATTCACCGCTCTCCGGACGAGCGTGCCGTCGTGGCGCGCCGTCGCATCGTGTTCCATCTGCGGGGTCGCTGGGAACCCCGGCCCCGCTTTCTACCAAAGCGAGGTTGCCGCATCGCAAGCGCCGCCCGCGCAGCGGGCTCGTCACGCGCGAAGGCGATCAGCAGCCCGATGGCGAACATGGTCGGCAGCAGGGCGGAGCCCCCGTAGGAGAACAGCGGGAGGGGAACGCCCGCGATCGGCAGCAGCCCGAGGACCGCACCGATGTTGATCACGGCCTGAGCCATGATCCAGGTGGTCACACCTCCCGCGGCGTACCTCACGAAGGGGTCCTCCGTGCGTCCGGCCACGCGGATACCCGCATAGCCTAGAGCCGCGAACAGGGCGAGTACCGACAGCGTCCCTGCCAGGCCCAGTTCCTCACCGGTGATGGCGAAGATGAAGTCGGTGTGGGCTTCCGGCAGTTGGCCCCATTTCTCCACACTCGCACCGAGCCCGGAACCGAAGATCCCGCCGGACGCGAGTGCGTAGATCCCGTGCACGGCCTGCCAGCAGTCGACGGGACCCGTCCGGGGTTCGGTGGCGCCGAGACAGGCCAGCCGGGCCATGCGGTTCGGGCTGGTCCTGATGAGGAGCGCGCCGATCAGCGCGGCGATGGTCAGCACGCCGGCGAACAGCCGGGTGGGCGCCCCGGCCAGCCAGAGCAGGCCGAAGAGGATCGCCGTCAGGATGATCGCCGTGCCCATGTCGCCGCCGAGCATGATCAGTCCGAGCAGCATGAAGGCGGCCGGAACGAACGGCACCAGCATGTGCTTCCACTGGGACAGCAGCCGCCTCTCCTGCTTGCGGGCGAGCAGGTCGGCGCCCCACAGCACCAGGGCGAGCTTGCCGAACTCGCTGGGCTGAAGCTGGAAGGAGCCGCCGATGCCGATCCAGTTCTGGTTGCCCTTGACCTCCATCCCTATCCCCGGCACCTGCACCAGGATCATGAGGAAGACGGCGCCCGCGAGGATGGGGTAGGCCAGCGCCCGGTGCAGCTTCACCGGCATCCGGGAGGCCGCGAGCAGCAGCACGGCCCCGATGCCGGCGGCCAGCAACTGCTTGCGGAAGAAGTACGAGCCCGGCAGCGACATCTGCAGCGCGGTGATCTGGGAGGCCGAGTAGACCATCACCAGGCCGAGCACGGTGATCAGCGCGCTGCCGCCGAGGATCAGGTAGTAGGCGGTCAGCGGCCGGTCCCAGGCCTTGTACGCCCGCGCGTGGAGGGCCCTCAGGGGGTTCTCGCGGGCCGGCCGGGGTGCGGCCGTGCGGCGGGGCGCCCGCCGCACGGGAGGCCGTCCGGTGCGGCTACCGGGCATGCCGGCCTCCGCTGTGCGCCCCATGGTGCCTCGACGGTCCCATGCGTCCCTCCCAAGGTCGCCCGGCGCAGGCGGCCGGCTCAGGCACCGAGTTCGCGCACCGCCTGTGCGAACGCCTCACCGCGCCTGTTGTAGTTGGCGAACATGTCCATCGAGGCGCAGGCCGGGGCCAGCAGCACCGTGTCGCCGGGCCGGGCGAGCCGTTTCGCTTCCTGGACAGCCTGGAGCATCGCCCCAGTGTCGGTCCGGTCGAGGTCGACCACGGGTACTTCCGGTGCGTGTCGCGCCAGGGCTTCGCGGATCAGCGCGCGGTCCGCGCCGATCAGGACGACGCCGCGCAGGCGCTTCGCCGAGCTCGCGACCAGTTCGTCGAAGGTGGCGCCCTTGGCGAGTCCGCCGGCGATCCACACGATCGACTCGTAGGCGGCCAACGAGGCCTGCGCGGCATGGGTGTTGGTCGCCTTGGAGTCGTCGACATAGGCGACCTCGTCCACGTCGGCGACATGCGCGATGCGGTGGGCGTCCGGAGTGAAGGCGCGCAGCCCGTCCCGTACGGCCGCCGCCGGCACCCCGTAGGCGCGCGCGAGGGCGGCGGCGGCAAGGGCGTTGGCGATGTTGTGCGGGGCGGGCGGGTCGACGTCAGTGACCTCGGCGAGCTCCTGGGCGCTGCCCTGCCGGTCCTCGACGAAGGCGCGGTCGACCAGGATGCCGTCGACGACGCCGACTTGGGAGGGGCCGGGGGTGCCGAGGGTGAAGCCGACGGCGCGGCAGCCCTCCTCGACGTCGGCCTCGCGGACCAGGTCCTCGGTGGACGGCTTGTCGGTGGCGTCGGCGTTGTAGACGCAGGCGATCCGGTTGCCCTCGTAGACGCGGCCCTTGTCGGCGGCGTACGCCTCCATGGAGCCGTGCCAGTCGAGGTGGTCGGGGGCGAGGTTCAGCACCGCCGCCGAGTGCGCGCGCAGGGAGGAGGACCAGTGGAGCTGGTAGCTGGACAGTTCCACGGCGAGCACGTCGTACTGCTCGTCGCCGAGCACCGCGTCGAGGAGCGAGACGCCGATGTTGCCGACGGCCGCGGTGCGCAGGCCCGCCGCCTCGAGGATCGAGGCGAGCATGCGGACGGTGGTGGTCTTGCCGTTGGTGCCGGTGACCGCGAGCCAGGGCGGGGCGCCGGGGCCGCGCAGCCGCCAGGCCAGTTCGACGTCGCCCCAGATCGGGACGCCGGCCTGTGCGGCGGCGGCGAACAGCGGCTTGCCGGGGTTCCAGCCGGGGGCGGTGACGACGAGTTCGGTGCCCTCGGGGAGGGTGCTCGCGGCCTGCTCGCCGAGGCGGACGGTGATGCCGAGCCGTTCCAGTTCGGCCGCCTGGGTCCGGGCGCGGTCGTCGTCGCCGTCGTTGACGACCGTGACGTGCGCGCCGAGGCCGTGCAGCGCCCTGGCCGCCGGGACGCCGGAGACGCCGAGCCCGGCGACGGTGATGTGCCTGCCCCGGAACCGGTAGGGCTCCGGGGGCTGCGATGCCACTGGTGCGGTCACTTGTCCGCTGCCCATCCCGCGTAGAAGATGCCGAGTCCGACGATCACGCAGATGCCCTGGATGATCCAGAAGCGGACCACGACAAGGACTTCGGACCACCCCTTGAGTTCGAAGTGGTGTTGGAGCGGTGCCATCCGGAAGACGCGTTTCCCGGTGAGCTTGAAGGAGCCGACCTGGATGACCACCGACATGGTGATGAGGACGAACAGACCGCCCAGGATAGCGACCAGCAGCTCGGTGCGGGAGCAGATCGCGAGGCCCGCGAGGACGCCGCCGAGCGCGAGCGAACCGGTGTCGCCCATGAAGATCTTGGCCGGCGAGGTGTTCCACCACAGGAAGCCGAGGCAGGAGCCCATCAGCGCGGAGGCGACCACCGCGAGGTCGAGGGGGTCTCTCACCTCGTAACAGGCACCCGGGTTGGTCAGGGTCTGCGCGTTGGCGCAGGACTCCTGGTACTGCCAGACGCCGATGAAGGTGTAGGCGCCGAAGACCAGGACGGAGGCGCCGGTGGCCAGGCCGTCCAGGCCGTCCGTCAGGTTCACGCCGTTCGACATGGCGAGGATCATGAACAGCGCCCAGATGACGAACAGCACCGGGCCGATGGTCCAGCCGAAGTCGGTGATGAACGACAGCTTGGTGGACGCCGGGGTGTTGCCGCGGTTGTCCGCGAACTGCAGGGCGAGCACGGCGAAGGTGATACCGACGATCAGCTGGCCGGACATCTTCGCCTTGGCCCGCAGGCCCAGCGAACGCCGTTTGACGATCTTGATGTAGTCGTCCAGGAAGCCGACCAGGCCCATGCCCACCATCAGGCCGAGCACCAGCAGACCCGAGAAGGTCGGCGCCGCGTCGGCTTTCGGGTCCGCGTAGCCCGTGACCAGTTTCGCCAGGAAGTACGCGGCGACCGTCGCCAGGATGAAGGCGATACCGCCCATCGTCGGCGTACCGCGCTTGCTGGCGTGCTCGCGCGGGCCGTCGTCGCGGATGTACTGCCCGTACCCCTTGCGTGCGAGCAGCTTGATCAGCAGCGGGGTGCCGATCAGCGTCAGGAAGAGGCCAATGACTCCTGCGAACAGGATCTGCTTCATCATCGGGCGACGACCTCACCCTCGGTACCGGTCGCGAGCAGCGCCTGCGCCACGCTCTCGAGACCGACCGACCGGGACGCCTTCACGAGAACGACGTCTCCCTGGCGCAATTCGCTGCGCAACAGGTCGACAGCCGCCTGTGCGTCGGACACGTGCACCGACTCCTCACCCCACGAACCCTCGTTATATGCGCCCAGTTGCAGCCAGGCGGCTTCCCTGCCCCCGACCGCGACGAGCTTGCTGACGTTGAGCCGGACGGCGAGCCGTCCGACCGCGTCGTGCTCGGCGAGCGCCTCGTCCCCGAGCTCGGCCATCTTGCCGAGCACCGCCCACGTACGACGTCCGTTGCCCATGGCCGCGAGCGCGCGCAGGGCGGCTCGCATGGACTCGGGGTTCGCGTTGTAGGCGTCGTTGACGACCGTCACGCCGTCCGGGCGCTCGGTGACCTCCATCCGCCAGCGGGAGAGGGAGCCCGCTTCGGAGAGCGCGAGTGCGATCTCGTCTGCGGACATGCCCAACTCGTGGGCGACGGCGGCCGCGGCGAGCGCGTTCGACACGTGATGCTCACCGTACAGGCGCATGGTCACATCGCTTGCACCGGAGGGTGTGTGAAGCCTGAACGAGGGCTGTCCACTGTCCATGAGTCGCACGTTCTCGGCCCGAACGTCCGCTTCGTCGCTCTCTCCGAAGAGGAGCACTTTCGCCTTCGTGCGGGACGCCATGGCGCGTACGAGCGGGTCGTCCGCGTTGAGGACCGCGGTGCCGTCCTCGGGGAGGGCCTCGACGAGTTCGCCCTTGGCCAGGGCGATCTGCTCCCGGCCGCCGAACTCGCCGATGTGCGCGGTGCCCACGTTGAGCACGAGGCCGATCTTCGGCGGGGTGAGGCCGGTGAGGTAGCGGATGTGGCCGATCCCGCGGGCGCCCATCTCCAGCACGAGGAACCGGGTTTCCTCGGTGGCGGTGAGCGCGGTCAGCGGCAGCCCGATCTCGTTGTTGAGGGAGCCGGGGGTGAAGACGGTCGGCGCCTTGCGCCGCAGCACCTGTGCGATGAGGTCCTTGGTGCTGGTCTTGCCGGCCGAGCCGGTCAGTGCGACGAGAGTGGCGCCGAGACGCCGCACGACGTGCCGGGCGAGGGCACCCAGCGCGCTCTGGACGTCCTCGACGACGATCGCGGGTACCCCCACGGGCCGGGAGGCGAGCACGGCGGCCGCGCCGGCCTCTACGACCGCGGCCGCGAAGTCGTGGCCGTCCGCGCGTTCACCGGCGAAGGCGACGAACAGGCTGCCCGGCACCACCTCCCGCGAGTCCCGGACCACCGGCCCGGTGACCGGGGCGGACGGATCCGGTATGTCGTACGTCTGCCCGCCGACGACTTCTGCGATCTCGGCGAGGGAGAGGGCGATCACAAGTTCATCCCTGGGTCTGCTGGATAGCTTCGCGAAGCACCTGGCGGTCGTCGAAGGGACGCACCACCCCGGCGATGTCCTGGCCCTGCTCGTGGCCCTTGCCGGCGACCAGCACGGCGTCGCCGGGCTGTGCGCGGGCGACGACGGCGGCGATCGCCGCGGCCCGGTCCTCGAAGACCTGCACCTCGCCGCGCTCGTGGGCGGGCACGGAGGCCGCGCCCTCGAGCATGGTGGCGAGGATCGCGAGGGGGTCCTCGGAGCGGGGGTTGTCGGAGGTCAGTACGGCGGTGTCGGCGAGCCGGGCCACCGCGGCGCCCATCGGCCGGCGCTTGGTGATGTCCCGGTCTCCGCCGCAGCCGAGCACCACGTGGACCTTGCCCTCGGTGACCTTGCGCAGGGCGCGCAGCACCGATTCGACGGCGTCGGTCTTGTGTGCGTAGTCGACGACCGCGAGGTACGGCTGGCCCGCGTCCACGCGCTCCAGCCGCCCGGGTACGCCGGGGACGGCGGCGACACCGTCGGCGGCGGCCTGCGGGTCCAGTCCGGCGGCGGCGAGGGCGACGATCGCGGCGAGGGTGTTGGCCACGTTGAAGGGGCCCGGCAGCGGCGAGCGGGCGGCGATCCGCTCGTTCTCGGGGCCGATCACGGTGAACGTGGAGTCGGTGGGGCCGACCTCGACGTCCTCGGCGCGCCAGTCGGCGTCGGGGTGGCCCTCGGCGGAGTAGGTGATGACGGGGACGCCGGCCTCCTTGGTGAGGCGGCGGCCGTACTCGTCGTCGGCGTTGACCACGGCGAGCCGACTGCGCAGCGGGGTGAAGAGTTGCGCCTTGGCCCCGAAGTAGTCCTCCATGTCGGAGTGGAACTCCATGTGTTCCGGGCTCAGGTTGGTGAAGACGGCGATGTCGAAGACGCAGCCGTCCACCCGGCCCAGTACCAGGGCGTGGCTGGAGACCTCCATGGCGACCGCGTCGACACCGCGCTCGCGCATGACGGCGAACAGAGCCTGGAGGTCGGTGGCCTCCGGCGTGGTGCGTTCGGACTTGATGCGCTCGTCGCCGATGCGCGTCTCGACGGTGCCGATCAGCCCCACCCGTCCACCACCGTCCTCGACCGACGGCGCTTCGCGCCGGTCCTCCTCGTCCGTACCGCGGGCGGTCTTCAGGCCGCCCTCGACGAGATAGGCGGTGGTGGTCTTGCCGGAGGTGCCGGTGATGCCGATCTGGAGCAGGTCACGGCCCGGGTGGCCGTAGATCGTGGCCGCCAGTTCGCCCATGCCCGCGCGGGGGTCGTCGACCACCAGGGCGGGGAGTCCGGCCGCGGCGACGCGTTCGGCGCCGCTCGGGTCGGTGAGCACGGCGACCGCGCCGAGGCCCGCGGCCTGGTTGACGAAGTCGGCGCCGTGCACGCGGGCGCCGGGGAGGGCGGCGTACAGGTCGCCGGGGCGCACCGCGCGCGAGTCATGGGTGATGCCCGTGACGTCGGCGGTCCGCTGCGGCACGGTGGTACCCAGTTGACCGGCGAGTTCCGCGAGGGGTGTGGCGGTGACCCGCGCCGGCCGGGGCGGCCCGGGAAATGTCACGGGTTGACCCTTCTGAGTGGTTTGGGACTGATCAGCGTGTGGCACGGCGGTGAGCGTACCGGGCGCACCCGCCGTGGAGCGAAAGAGGGGGCCGCGCGCGGTGCCGTCCGGCGGGGAGCTGTGCGGGGCGGCGGGGTCCGGTACGGAGCGGGGGGTGTTCCGGTTCCCGGGGTCGGGGGTGATCGTTGTCACGGGCTGTTCCTGGGTGGTTCCGTGCCGGCCGGGCGCGAGGGTTCGCGACCGGTCAGCGCTTGAAGGTGACCGGGAGGTTGGCCGGTTCGGCACCGGTCGGCGGCACCTGGAGGGACTTGAGGGCGAACTCCATGACCTGCTTGTAGACGGGTCCGCAGATCTGACCGCCGAAGTAACTGCCCTCGGTGGCGTTCTGGATGACGCAGGAGACGGTGACTCGGGGCTGGTCGGCGGGCGCGAATCCGGCGAAGGAGGAGGTGTAGCCGTGGTACTTGCCGGTGGCCGGATCCACGCGGTTGGCCGTACCCGTCTTCCCCGCCACCCGGTAGCCGGGGATGCGCGCCTTGGTGCCGGTGCCCTCCTCGTCGTCCACGACCGACTCCAGCATCCGGGCGAGTGTCTTCGCCGTCTTCCCGCTGACGACCCGTGTCTTCTCGGGCTTCGGGGCGGCGGTGAAGCTTCCGTCGGGTCCCTTGGTGCCGCGCACCAGTGCGGGTTCGACGCGTACGCCGCCGTTGGCGATGGTGGAGTAGACGGACGCGGCCTGCATGGCATTGACGGACACGCCCTGACCGAAAGGAATCGTGTACTGCTGGGAGGTCGACCAGGCATCGGGCGGGGCGAGGATGCCCTTGGTCTCGCCGGGGAAGCCGAGCCCGGTGTGGCTGCCTAGACCGAACGCGCGCAGGTAGTCGTAGAGCACCTTGTTGGCGGCGGCCTGGGTCTTGCCGAGCTGGCCGGCGGCCAGAATGGTGCCGATGTTGCTGGACTTGGCGAGTACCCCGTTGAGTGTGAGGTGCCAGGTCGGGTGGTCGACGTCGTCCTTGAACAGGCGGTCGCCGCGGTGCAGCCGGTTCGGCACGACGACACGCGTCTGCGGGGTGGCCGCTCCCTCCTCCAGTACGGCCGCCATGGACAGGACCTTGGCGGTGGATCCGGGCTCGAAGGCGTCCTGGAGGGCCGCGTTGCCGAGGGCCGCCGGATCGGCCGCGGAGAGGTCATTGGGGTCAAAGCCGGGCGCGTTCGCCATGGCGAGGACCTCGCCGGTGCGGGTGTCCTGGACGATGACGTAGCCGCGGTCGGCCTTCGACTTCTCCACCTGCTCGCTGATGGCGTTCTGCGCGGCCCACTGGATGTCGCGGTCGATGGTGAGCTCGACATCGCTGCCGGGGACGGCCGGCGTCTCGCTGGAGCCCACGGTCGGCACCAGGCGGCCGCCGGACTGGGCGTAGCGGATCTTGCCGTCCTCGCCGGCGAGCTGCTTGTCCAGCTGGAGTTCGATGCCGCCGCCGCCCTTGCCCTCGGCGTTGACCCAGCCCAGTATCCCGGCGGCGAGTTCGTTGTTGGGGTACACCCGCTTGCTGGTGGGTACGGACAGCACGCCTGCGAGGACGTTGACGGAGGACGTGTCGGTCTCCGCCTTCTTGGCCAGCGCGGACTTCAGGTCCTTGATCTGCTGCCACACCTGGGGGGTCCGGCGGCTCGCGAGCTTGACGTAGCGCAGGGCCTTGTTGTCCGGCCGCAGCTTCTCGACCAGCTGGTCCTGGTCCTGGCCGAGGATCGGGGCGAGGAGGGCGGCGGCCCGTTCGGGGCCGTCGGCGATCTCCAGTTGGCCGGGAGTGAACAGCGTGGGGTCGGCGGTGATGTCGTAGGCGTCCTCGCTGGTTGCCAGGGCGACGCCGTTGCGGTCGGTGATCTTGCCCCGCTCGGCGTCCAGCACCTGGCCGACGTAGAGGTTCTGTCCGGCCTTCGCGGCATAGGTGTCGGCCTTGACGGCCTGCACCTGGAGCAGGCGTACGACGAAGACGCTCAGGACCAGGGCCAGCGCCAGGCCGACCAGGCGCAGCCGGGGGCGCGGGCTGCCCAGCCGGATGACCTTCCCGGCCGCCGGGCCCGGCGGCCGGGAGCGCGGGGCCGGGCGGGGGGCACGGGCCTGCCGGGCGCCGGGTCCGGGGCGCTGCCCGGCGCCCGGGCGGGCCGGCCGGGCGGGGCCGGGCACGCGGCGACGGGGCGGTTCCCTGTCGGACACTTCCGTCACCTGCCGGGAGTCGATGCGGGGATGGACGCGGGGGCGGGCGTGGGGGTTGGCGTGGGAGCGGCCTCGGAGGCGGTGGAGGCGACCGTGGGGTCTGCTGCCGCGCCCGGTGCTGTGCCGGGCGCCGTGCCCGGGAGCGGGGCCGTCACGGTGGCCGGCGCCTCGGGGGCGAGCACCAGGGGGGCGCGGGAGGCGGTGGCGGGGCTGGGGACACCCTTGACCTTGCCGTCGGGGTCCAGGAAGGCGGGGTCGCCGCCGGGCACCATGCCGAGTTCACGGGCCCGGCGCTGGAGGGCGTCCGGGGCGGAGTAGGCGTCGATGTCCCGCTGGAGGGCCTGTTCCTCGTCGGTGAGGCTCTTCGTCTCCCGCTTGAGGTCGTCGAGCCGGAACGCGCCCTCGCTGAGGGCCGAGTTCAGCAGCAGGAGCCCGATCAGACCGCCGCCCAGGAGAAGGACGACCAGCACCACGAAGGGGGTACGGGCCGCCTGGGCCCGCCCCGTGGGGAGGAGCCGCGCGAGACGGGCCGCCCTCCCCTTCAGTTCGGGTTTCCTGCTCACTCACGCTCCCCTGGGTTCGCCCGAAGCCTGCCTTCCGCACCCGAGTGCCCCGCACGTCATTCGAGGTGCTCCCTGATGCGCTGGGCGCCCCGGAGCCGCGCGGGTGCCGCTCGCCGGTTCTCGGCGATCTCCTCCTCGGTGGGAAGTTCGGCACCGCGGGTGAGCAGCTTGAGCCGGGGCTGGTAGCGCTCGGGGACGACCGGCAGCCCGGGGGGCGCGGTGATGGCGGCGCCCGCCGCGAGCACCTGCTTGACCAGCCGGTCCTCCAGGGAGTGGTACGACAGCACGGCGATCCGGCCGCCGACGTCGAGCGCCTGCACCGCGGCCGGGATCGCCCGCTCCAGCACGGAGAGCTCGCCGTTGACCTCGATGCGCAGGGCCTGGAAGGTGCGCTTGGCCGGGTTGCCGCCGGTGCGCTTGGCGGCCTGCGGCAGCGCGTCCCGGATCAGCTCGACCAGGCGTGCACTGGTGGTGAACGGCCTTTTCTCCCGCTCGCGCACCACCGCGGCCACGATCCGCTTGGCCTGTTTCTCCTCGCCGTAGGCGCGCAGGATGCGGACGAGGTCGCCGGGCGGGTAGGTGTTGAGGACCTCGGCGGCGCTGATGCCGGCCGACTGGTCCATGCGCATGTCGAGCGGGGCGTCCTGGGCGTAGGCGAAGCCGCGGTCGGCCTCGTCGAGCTGCATGGAGGACACGCCCAGGTCGAACAGGACGCCCTGCACGCGCGGGACGCCGAGCCGGGCGAGCACGTCGGGGAGTTCGTCGTAGACGGCGTGGACCAGGGTGGCGCGCTCGCCGAAGGGGGCGAGTCGTTCGCCGGACAGGCGCAGCGCCTCCTTGTCCCGGTCCAGGGCGATCAGCCGCGCCTCGGGGAACCGTGTCAGCAGGGCCTCGCTGTGGCCGCCGAGGCCGAGGGTGCAGTCGACGACCACGGCTCCCGGTTGTTCCAGAGCGGGCGCCAGCAGGTCCAGGCACCGCCGGAGCATCACCGGGACGTGCCGGGTCTGCCCGCCCGTGTTCGCATGCGCTTCGCGCCCCATGGGTTCTGGGCCCTCTTCTCAAGGTCCGGCGCGGCCGTGACGCACCGCCGGGTCCCCGCCCCTCCCCCGGATGTGGACGGGGCGGCCTGCCGGCGCCGGAGGCGACAGCCGGCCGGGAACGGGAGGAGGCCGAGCCGTACGTACGCGCAGCGCACGCGGGGAGATCTCCGGGACGCTGCCCGGTTCTCCGGGGAAATCAGTGCAGCGGGGAGTGTCGCCTCCCGCTTCGCGTCACTTTAGTCCACGGTATCGCCCGGTCAATCAACCGGCCTGCGCGGCGCGGCCCTCGGCGCGAGGACAACCGCATCACGGGGAAACCACCCGTACGAGAGGGCTCACGCCCCCTTGTGGGTCATCTCACACCAAAGGAGGATGACGTTCTTTGTCCTGTCTCACAGCGGGCCCGGACGGCAGGTGGCCAGTACCGTCATGACTATGACGACTTCTGCATCGGTTCCCGCGGGCTCAGGAAGCGCGACAGTCGACCGGGATACGGTCACCGACCGCTTGGTGGATGCGAACGAGCAGTACGCCAACGCCTTCGTCGATCCCGGGATGGACGCTCGGCCCGTCCTCCGTGTCGCCGTGGTGGCCTGCATGGACGCCCGGCTCGACCTGCACGCCGCGCTCGGTCTCGAGCTCGGCGACTGTCACACCGTCCGCAACGCCGGAGGTGTCGTCACCGACGACGTGATCCGGTCGCTGACCGTCAGCCAGCGGGCACTCGGCACCCGCAGCGTGGTGCTCATCCACCACACCAACTGCGGTCTGGAGTCCCTCACCGAGGAGTTCCGGCACGAACTGGAGATGGAGGTCGGCCAGCGGCCCGCTTGGGCCGTGGAGGCATTCCGGGACGTGGACCAGGACGTACGCCAGTCGATGCAGCGGGTGCGCACTTCGCCGTTCCTGCCGCACACCGACGACGTGCGCGGTTTCGTCTTCGACGTGAAGACCGGTCTGCTGCGCGAGATCGACCCCGCCTGACCCGCCGGCCCGTCCCTAGGACATCCTTCCCGGGAGCCACGCGCCCGTTCTCCGGATTCCACCGGGCCGTACGACCTTCACAAAAGTCGTACGGCCTGCCATAACGCCGCCAGTTGTCCACCGGCGAGTGACACGAATCGGTAACGGCGGCAAGAATGCGGGAGTGGTGCCGTGCGGAACCTTTCCCGCGCGGTGTCCGTGATTCGGGGTGGGCCGCTCCACACAACAAGGCGTCGGCCCGGACATGTGGGGCCCTCGTTCCTTCGGAACGGGGGCAAAGGCCGAGGAGGGCCGGGTGACGACCTATGAGGATCGTGCGAGCCATGGGGGCGCCCCCGACCGAGCGTATTCGCGGGTGGGGGATGACCTGACCGCCGTGGTCGAGCGCGTGCGGGGGTCGGTGGAGAGCGTGATCGAGGGCAAGCCCGAGGTCGTACGGCTCTCGCTGACCGTGCTGCTCGCCGAGGGACATCTGCTCATCGAGGATGTCCCGGGTGTCGGCAAGACAATGCTGGCCAAGGCGCTGGCGCGGTCCATCGACTGCTCGGTGCAGCGCATCCAGTTCACACCGGACCTGCTGCCGTCGGACATCACCGGTGTGTCCATCTGGGACCAGCAGCGCCGTGACTTCGAGTTCAAGCCGGGTGCCATCTTCGCGCAGGTGGTGATCGGCGACGAGATCAACCGCGCGTCGCCGAAGACACAGTCCGCGCTCCTGGAGTCGATGGAGGAGCGCCAGGTCACCATCGACGGCACGACCTACGAGCTGCCCAGTCCCTTCATGGTGGTGGCGACGCAGAACCCGGTCGAGATGGAGGGCACCTACCCGCTGCCGGAGGCCCAGCGCGACCGATTCATGGCCCGCGTCTCGGTCGGCTATCCGAGCGCCGAGGCCGAGCTGCAGATGCTGGACGTGCACGGCGGCGTCTCCCCGCTGGAGGACCTCCAGCCGGTGGCGCACGCGCACGAGATCCTGAAGCTGATCGAGGCGGTGCGCGCCGTCTATGTGGCCGAGCCGATCCGCCGGTACGTGGTGGAGCTGGTCGCCGCCACCCGCACGCACCCCGATCTCAGACTCGGCGCCTCCCCGCGCGCGACGCTGCACCTGCTGCGCGCCGCGAAGGCGTCCGCGGCGCTCAACGGCAGGGATTACGTGCTGCCGGACGACGTGCAGGCACTCGCCGTGGCCGTCCTGGCGCACCGGCTGCTGCCCACCGCCCAGGCCCAGCTCAACCGCCGCACGGCCGAGCAGGTGGTGCAGGAGATCCTGCAGCGTACGCCGGTGCCGGCCGAGGCCCCGCGGCAGACCGGCATCGGCGTGGGCCGTGGCGGCCCCCGGTACGGCCGGCAGCAGCCGCGGAGCCTGTGATGACGACCGCGGGCTCGGCCCGCGCGGAGGGCGACCACGGGGGTGGCCGGGGCGGCCTGCGTACGGCTCTGGCCGGGCTGACCACCCGCGGGCGCTCCTTCCTGGCCGCCGGTGCGGCCGCCGCGGTCTGCGCCTATGTGCTCGGGCAGAGCGATCTGCTGCGGGTCGGGCTGCTGCTGGCGGTGCTGCCGCTGGTGTGCGCGGGCGTGCTCCACCGGACCCGCTACCGGGTCGCCGGCAGCCGCAGGCTCACCCCCTCGCGGGTACCGGCCGGCTCCGAGGCGCGGGTGCATCTGCGGATGGACAACGTCTCCCGGCTGCCCACGGGCCTGCTGATGCTCCAGGACCGGGTGCCTTACGTGCTCGGGCCGCGGCCCCGGTTCGTGCTGGACCGGGTGGAGGCGGGCGGGCGCCGCGAGGTGTCCTACCGGGTCCGCTCCGACCTGCGCGGCCGCTATCCGCTGGGCCCGCTGCAACTGCGGCTCTCCGACCCGTTCGGGATGTGCGAGCTGACCCGGTCCTTCTCCGCGCACGACACACTGACGGTGATCCCGCGCGTGGAGCCGCTGCCGCCGGTGCGGCTGAGCGGTGAGGCCAAGGGGTACGGCGACGGGCGGCAGCGTTCGCTGGCGCTGGCCGGCGACGACGACGTGATCCCGCGCGGCTACCGTCACGGCGACGATCTGCGCCGGGTGCACTGGCGTTCCACCGCGCGCTACGGCGAGCTGATGGTGCGTCGCGAGGAGCAGCCGCAGCGGGCCCGGTGCTCGGTGCTGCTGGACACCCGCGTCGTCGCCTACGACGGCGCGGGTCCGGACTCCGCGTTCGAGTGGGCGGTGTCGGGTGCGGCGTCCGTGCTGACGCACATGCTGGAGCGGGGTTTCTCGGTGCGGCTGCTGACCGACACCGGCACGTCGGTGCCGGGCGAGGGCTCCGACGGGTTCGTGGGCGCGAGCCAGGATTCGGCGGACGCGGCCGGGCTGATGATGGACACCCTCGCGGTGGTCGACCAGTCCGACGGGGAGGGTCTGTCCCGGGCGTACGACCTGGTCCGCGGCGGGGGCGAGGGGCTGCTGGTCGCCTTCCTCGGTGATCTCGACGAGGAGCAGGCGACGGTGCTCGCCCGGATGCGGCAGCGCAGCCAGGGCGCGGTCGCCTTCCTCCTGGACAGCGGGGTCTGGCTGCGGGAACCGTCGGACGTGTCCGGTCCGTTGGGCGGTGGCGGGGAGCGGTCGCGGATGCTGCGCGAGGCGGGCTGGACGGTGGTGAGCGTGCCACGGGGCGCCTCCCTGGAGGAGCAGTGGCGGCTGGCGGACCGGGAGCGTTCCGGTCTGGCGGCGGTGAGCGGTGGGGAGGGAGCAGGGTGAGTGGACGACTGCGGCTGACGCTGGCCTCGTGGGCGGCCACGCTGCTGACCGCGTGCGCGCTGCTGCCGCTGGTCGAGCCGCCCTCCTGGATCGTGCTGGCGGCCTTTCTGCTGGCGGTGCAGTCGGGCGTGGGCGCGGTGGCCCGGCGGGTGCCGCTGGCACGCCCGCTGACGGTGGCGGTGCAGGCCCTTGCCGCGCTCGTGCTGCTGACGCTGGTCTTCGCGCGTGAGCACGCGTTCGCCGGCCTGCTGCCGGGACCGGACGCGTTCCGCTTCTTCGCCGGACTGCTCGACCAGGGTGGGACGGACGTCGGCCGTTATGCGATACCGGCGCCGCTGTCCGAGGGCATCCGGCTGATGCTGATCGGCGGCGTCCTGGTGATCGGGCTGCTGGTGGACGCCCTCGCGGTGACCTTCCGCAGCGCGGCTCCGGCCGGGCTTCCGCTGCTCGCGCTGTACTCCGTCGCCGCGGGTCTGTCCGACAGCGGGGCCGCCTGGCTGTGGTTCCTGCTGGCGGCGGCCGGTTACCTGATGCTGCTGCTCGTGGAGGGGCGTGACCGGCTCTCCCAGTGGGGGCGGGTCTTCGGCGGGGCGTCGCAGGGCTCGCCCGGCGAGCCGGACGGGGCCCGCGTCCCGATGCGCACCGGCCGGCGGATCGGAGTGCTCTCGGTGGGCATCGCCCTGGTGGCGCCGCTCGCTCTGCCCACCATGAACGGCGGCCTGCTGGACCCGGCGGGTTCGGGTGTCGGCTCGGGCTCCGGCGGGGGCGGCACGATCTCCGCGGTGAATCCGCTGGTGTCACTGCGCGACTCGTTGAACGTGGACGAGGACCGCCAGGTCATGTCGGTGCGCTCCGAGGCGGAGAACGTCTCGGACCTGTATCTGCGGATCGTCTCCCTGGACGACTTCGACGGCACCACCTGGAAGCCGTCCAAGCGGTCCATCACCACGGTGCCCGACGGCGCCTTCCCCACCCCGGCCGGCCTCGGCCCGGACATCGAGCGTGAGGAGATCGGCACGACGATCTCGACCGCCGACTGGTACGGGCAGGACTGGCTGCCGATGCCGTATCCGCCGAGCGGCGTGGACATCAGGGGCAACTGGCGCTACGAACCGGTCGGGATGACGCTGGTCGGCGACCACGGCCAGAACACCCGGGGGCTGACCTATCAGGTACGCAGCCTGGACGTGCGGCCCACGGCGGAGCAGCTGGCCGACGCGTCGGCGCCGCCGGCCGCCCTGGAGCGGGACTACACCGAGCTGCCCGACTCGCTGCCCGCGATGGTGTCCCGGACCGCCCGCGAGGTCACCGAGGGGGCGACCAACGCGTACGACCAAGCGGTCATGCTCCAGGACTACTTCACCCTGACGGGCGGCTTCGAGTACGACACCGAGGTCGACGTCGGCAGCGGCTCGGAGGCGATCGCCCGCTTCCTGCGGGAGAAGGAGGGCTTCTGCGTCCACTTCTCCTTCGCCATGGCGTCGATGGCCCGGTCCCTGGACATACCCGCCCGGGTCGCGGTGGGCTTCGCGCCCGGCACCCCGCAGGCGAACGGCACGGTGGCGGTGGGGCTGCGGGACGCACACGCCTGGCCCGAGCTGTACTTCGAGGGCGTGGGCTGGACCCGTTTCGAGCCGACACCCACGCGCGGTTCGGTGCCGGAGTACACCGTGCCGGAGACCCCGGACAGCGCGCTGCCCGACCCGGCCCGGCCGTCCGCGGCGGAGCCCTCGGAGCCCTCTGCCGCCCCGTCGGAGAGTGAGAGCTGCTCGGTGCAGCAGCGGCTGCTGGACGGCTGCGCGAGCGAAGCACCCCTGGCGACGCTGCCCACGGGCGGCGACGGGCCGAAGTGGTACGCGGTCCTGGGGTGGGTGCTGGGCGGTCTCGCCGTCCTGGTGCTGCCGCTGGCACCGATGCTGTGGCGGCTGCGGACCCGTTCGGTGCGCCTGGGCGCGCACGGCCGGTCCGAGGCGGACACGGCATCGCACGCCCTGGCCGTCTGGGACGAGCTGACGGACACGGCGTGGGACGTCGGCATCTCCCCGGACGAGTCGCTGACTCCACGCAGGGCGGCGGCCCGGATCGTCCGGCTCGGCCGGCTGGACCCGGAGGCCGCGGCCTCGGTGCACCGGGTGGCGGATGCCGTGGAGCAGGTCCTCTACGCGCCGCAGCCGCGCCCGATGGCGGGCCTCACGGACGACGTGCGCCGGGTGGCGGCCGGACTGATGTCCGGGGCCGTCCGGGGCATGCGGCTGCGCGCGCTGTTCCTGCCGCGTTCCGCGGTGCGGGTGGTGTGGGCGGTGCCGGCCCGGTGGGCCGCCGTCCGGGACCACGCCCTTGTCCTGCGGCCGACATGGCGCAGGCCCTCGCGGCAGCAGGGGTGACGGGGCGAGTCCGGGCCGGTCGGCGCCGGGCAGGTGCCCCCGGCGGAACGGGTCCACGGTGAGGGGCGGGACGGCCGGAAATCGTCCTGCCCCCACCCTCGTCCTGCCCCACCCTTCGTACCGCCCCTTGCCATGACCGGCGCCCGGCGTCGACCCGGGTGCGGACACGTGTCAGGGGGTGACCACCGGCTCGGTGGTCACCCCCTGACACGTGTCTTTGCGCAGGTCCTGGAGTGGTGTGGGGGAGCTACTGCCCGCCGCCCTGCTCGTCGCGGCGGCGCTGCCAGCGCTCTTCTATGCGGCCCATCACGGAGCGCCGCTGCCTGCCCTGCTGCCGGCCGGACTGCGGCACGCCGGGGGAGCCAGCGGCACCGGCGGCGTCGGCCACCTGCTCACCGGGCTTGGGCGCCTTGCGCCAGCCGGTCACCGCGAGAACCGCGCAGCCCAGCATGACGAGGAATCCCACCACACTGAGCCAGACCTGCTGGGCGACCATTCCGGCCATGAGGAGCGCAATACCTACGAGGAAGCCCACGATCGCCTGGTAGACCCGCCGACGGGTGTACGTACGCAGGCCGCTTCCCTCGAGCGCCGACGCGAACTTGGGATCTTCGGCGTACAGCGCTCGCTCCATTTGCTCGAGCATGCGCTGCTCGTGCTCCGAGAGCGGCACGGCGTCCTCCTCATCGTGCAGTCGCCGGGGCGACCCGGGGGGTCCCTTCAGGATAGGCAGGGATTCGCCCCCATGAAACCCGCCCCTCTGCGCCAATTGGCCAACCGGCTCCCGTCATGGGCGTCCCGGCCCGCTCGAGGCTTCTCATTCCCCGATGGCCAGGCCGTCATGCCGGACGGTCTCCCTCGATCATACGGTGCCCAGCCGCCATTCGGGGGGCCTGTGGCGGACTCCATGCGCGGTGCGGCAGACGGACGCGTCGCTGATCAGCGACGCGTCGCAGGCGGCTGCTCAGGCCCCTTCGGCCCCCGGCGCCTCACCGAGCACATGGAGCTGGGTGGCCACGGAGTGGAAGGCGGCGAGTTCGGCCGCCGCGGCCTCCAGCTTCAGCAGTTCGTCGAGGGCTCCGGGCTCGGTGTCCACCAGCCCGCCGGGGACGAGGTCGGCGAAGACCCGCACACCGTGCACGGCGCCGACCCGCAGACCCGCTCCCTCGACCAGAGCGGTGAGCTGACCCGCGGTGAAACGGCGCGGCACGGGGTCGCCCGCGCCCCATCGGCCGTTCGGGTCGTCGAGCGCCTGCCGGGCCTCCTTGAAATGACCGGCGAGGGCGCGGGAGAGCACGGCGCCACCGAGGCCGGCGGCGAGCAGGCTGAGGACGCCCTCGGGACGCAGGGCGGCCACCGTGTTGCGCACCCCCTCGGCCGGGTCGTCGACGTACTCCAGGACTCCGTGGCACAGCACCACGTCGTAGCCGCCGCGCTCGGCGACGTCGAAGAGGCCGTGGGCGTCGCCCTGGACGCCGCGGACCCGGTCGGCGACGTCGGCCTCGGCGGCGCGGCGCTCCAGGGCGAACAGCGCGTTGGGGCTGGGGTCGACGACGGTGACCCGGTGGCCGAGGCGGGCCACGGGCACGGCGAAGTTGCCGCTGCCGCCGCCGGTGTCGAGGACGTTCAGCGCCGGCCGTCCCGTCGCCTTGGCCCGGCGTTCCAGGGCGTCCTGGAGGACCTCCCAGACCACGGCGGTACGGAGGGCGGCGCGGGGGCGCAGGGTGTCCGGCACGGTAGTTGACTCCTCGGCGCGGCACCGCCTCGTTCACGGCGGAGCGATCGGGCTGCCTCCCCGGCCCGGACAGGGGACGCGGAGGCTTCAGGCGTCTTCCACCCTATTGCCTGCGCCGCATTGCCCGCGCCGCGCTGCCCCGCCACCGCCGGGCGGGAGCGGGGCGGGGACCGGGAGGAGCGCTCAGCCCGCGTCGGGCGTCTCGCGGGCCATGCCGCCGTCCGGGCCGTGGTCGCCCGGGGTGCGGCCGTCGGGGTGGTCGCAGGGATCCACGTCCGTGCGGGACTGCGGGAGGACGGGCTGGAGGGCGAACATCCGCTCGACCAGGCGCAGGAACATCGTCGCGTCCCGTATCAGGTCGTCGGCGTCCCGGCCGCCGGCCGCGCCCCGGATGCCCGCCTCGGCGCGGGCGCGGCGCCGGGCGCCCGAGGCGAACAGGGCACTCCATTCGGTGAGTTCGGGCGCGATCTCGGGGAGCACTTCCCAGGCGCTCCGGATTTTGCTCCGGGCCCTGGGCGAGGCCTCGGGCCGTCCCCGTGCGGCGAGCACGGCGGCGGCGGTGCGCAGGGCGGCGAGGTGGGCCGTCGCGTAGCGCTCGTTGGGGGTGTCGAGGGCGGTGGCCTCGTCGAGTCCGGCACGGGCCTGGGCGAGCAGGTCGAGGGTGGCGGGCGGGGCGGTGGCGCGGCGCAGCACGGGGTGGACATCGCTCGCGGGGCCGGTCAGTGAGGGGGCAGGGCCGGTGGCGCGGCGCCGGTGGGCGGCGGCTGCGGACGAGTGGGCCATGACGAACCTCCTGTCGTCTTCGTGACGGCTCTGTGGCCGTATGTGTTCATCGTGAGGTATGCCACTGACAATCCGTTCCGACCTGGGGTTTCGCTTCGATCGACTGTTCGGTTCCGGGCGGGCCGGCCGCGGGGCCGAGCCTGTGGAGGGGCGGGCCGGCGGTGCTGTGAGAATCAGGGGCATGGAACGCAGCAGTGCCACGTCGGGCGGCAGCACCCGCCGCGAGGCCACCCGGCAGAAGCTCTACGAGGCAGCCGTCACGCTCATCGCGGAGCAGGGCTTCTCCGCCACCACCGTGGACGAGATCGCCGAGCGGGCGGGGGTCGCGAAGGGCACGGTCTACTACAACTTCGCGAGCAAGTCGGTCCTCTTCGAGGAACTGCTGCGGCACGGGGTCGGGCTCCTCACCGCCTCTCTGCGGGAGGCGGCCGAGCGGACGGCCGGGGCGGGCGGCGGCAAGGTCGACGCCCTGGACGCGATGGTCCGGGCGGGGCTGGTCTTCATCGACCGCTACCCGGCCTTCACCCAGCTGTACGTGGCCGAGCTGTGGCGCACCAACCGAGTCTGGCAGTCCACGCTGCTGGTGGTCCGGCAGCAGGCCGTGGCGGTCGTCGAGGACGTGCTGCGCGCGGGCGTGGACAACGAGGAGTTCGGTGCGGAGATCGATATTCCGCTGACGGCGGCGGCGCTGGTCGGCATGGTGCTGGTGGCCGCGCTGGACTGGCAGGCGTTCCAGCCGGAGCGTTCTCTGGACGACGTGCACTCGGCGCTGTCCCGGCTGCTGCAGGGACGTGTGAGCGGCCCCTGCTGAGGCGGCGGGCGACCGCACCCGGCGACCGGCGGCGGTCGCCGACCGGCCCGGGACGCGAGAAGTGCCGGTCCGACGGTGGCTGCGTCCCCCGCGAGCCACTGCCGGACCGGCGCCTTCCTTGCTCCCTGTGCGTCCCCCCGTGGAACCCCCGTTGCGGTCGTCCCCCGGTTCCCCCGTGCCTCGCTCCCGCCGACACGGCCGGCGGAAGGAGCGGATCGCGGGCCCGGACCGTTCCGGCGCCCCGTGTCGCCGGTTCCGGAGCCGTGCCCCTCTCCGTGGTCTCCACTCTCTCGTTTTCGCAGGTCGTGGCCCATCCGCGCGCGTACTCATCTCGGGGACTAGGTACGGATACTCACTCCTGCGCATCCGGCCCCACACGGCCCGGCCGCCTGCTGGTCACCGGGGCGTGGGCGATGGTAGTCGGGTCCGAGGATGTCCGTGGGGGCGGATAAAGTCCCTGACATGGCACGGATTGCGGTGATCGGCGCCGGGCTGGGCTCGATGGCGGCCGCTGCCCGGCTGGCCGTCGCGGGCCACCGGGTGGCGGTGTACGAGCGGACGGACACGTACGGCGGCGCGCTGCGCCGGCTGGAGCGGGAGGGCTTCGCCTTCGACACCGGCCCCGGGCTGCTCCCGCTGCCGGCGGTCTACCGCGATCTGTTCCTGAAGACGGGCAAGGAGCCGTTGGAGGCCCGCGTCGAGCTGGTCCAGGTCGACCCGTCGTCGCACCACGTGTTCGCGGACGGTACGCGCGTCCCGCTGCCGAACGCGTCCCGCGCGGGTGTCGTCTCCGCCCTGGACGCGGCCCTCGGCCCTGCCGCCGCCAACCGCTGGGGCGACTTCCTGGTACGGGCCCGCGAGACCTGGGACAGGACCCGCAGGCCGCTCCTGGAGGAGCCGTTGTGGCCCGACTGGCAGGTGCTGGCCGGGCGCGAGCCCTACCCGGCCGTCCCCCACAGGAAGCTGCTGCGCACGCGCACGGCGGGCACACTCTCCGAGGTCGCCGCCTGGGAGCTGCGCGATCCCCGGCTGGCCTCCCTGCTGGAGGGGTACGCGCTCGAGCACGGGCTGGACCCCCGGTCCACGCCGGCGAGTGCGGCGGTGCTGCCGTACATGGAGCACGCCTTCGGCACCTGGTACGTCCGCGGCGGCATGCGGGAGCTGGCCCGCGCGGTGTACGAGCGGTGCCTGGCCCGCAGGGTGGAGTTCCATTTCGGTGCCGAGGTCACCGGGGTGCTGGAGAAGGACGGCCGGGTGGCGGGCGTGGAGTTCACCGGGGGCGCTTCCCCGGACCCCGGCTCCGGCTCCGGCGGCGGGAGCGGGAGCGGGGCGGTGGCCGAGGCGGATCATGTGATCGCCGGGGTGATGCCCGGCGTGCTGGACCGGCTGACCCGGGGGACGCGGGTGCGGGGTGAGGGCGAGGTGGTGGGCCGTTTCGGGACAGCGAGCCGTCTGACGGTGCTGCTGGCGCTGCGCGGCGGACGTCCCGAGGGGACACCGCACCGGACGGTCGTGCACACCCTGGACCGGGAGGCCGAGCTGGAGTCCCTGTTCGGCTCCCCCGCGGGCCTGCCCGCACACCCCACGGTCACGGTCCTGCGCCCCGACGACCCGGCCCTGGTCCCCGACGCGGACCATGAGGCGGTCACCCTCACCTCGGCGGTGCCCGCGGGCTCCGCCGGACCGGGCCTGGACGAGCACGCTCGGAACATGATCACCGCCGCCGAGCGGGCCGTGCCCGGCCTGCGCGGCCGTCTCCTGCACAGCGAGGTCCGCACCCCGGACGACATCGCGGAGGCGACGGGCGCGGAGGGCGGAGCGGTGCCCGTCCCGGCGCTCGCCGCGGCGGGCGGGCGCCTGCTGCACCCGTCCAACAGCACCGGCATACCGGGGCTGTTGACGGTGGGCGGCTGGTCGCACCCCGGCGGGGGCCTCCCGCACGCCGGGATGTCGGGCGCGCTGGTCGCGGGCCTGATCGTGGAGGGACCGGAGTTCCGCGGGTCCCAGTGAGCGGCGGTGGACCGGGGCGGCTCACCGTCCGGGACGGACGGCCGCGGCGGGCCGGGCCGGGTCAGTAACGGTACTGCTGCTCGTCGTACCCGTTGCCGTCCCCGTTGCCCGGGGTCTGGCCCTGCCGGCCGTTGTCCTGGTACGGGTACGGCTGCTCCTGCGGGAGTTCGCCGCCGTACGGGTCGTCGGTGTTGCGCTGCTGCGGGACCCACAGGCCGCCTGCCGGGGTCTCGCCGCCGTAGCCGCCGCCGTACTGGTCCTGGCCGTAGCCCTGCTGACCGTACTGCTGCTGCGGGTCGGTGTATCCGGTGTCGTACGAGGTCCCGTCGTAGGTCGGGTTGCCGATGTACGGGTCGGAGTAGGCGGCGTACTGCTGCTGTTGGCCCGTGGTGTCGTAGGACTGCTGCTGGCCGTAACCGGAGTAGCCGTAGGCGTAGTTCTGGCCGGTGTCGTAGCCCTGGTCGGCGCTCTGGGCGGTGGCCGCGTACTGGTCCTGGGCGGGGGTGCCGTACCCGTTGTCGCCGTAGACGCCGTACGAGCCGGTGTCGTCGGGCATGGGCTGCGGCTCGTAGACGGCGGTGGTCTCGGCGTCCGCCTGCTGCTCGCCGCGCACGGGCGTGAACACGTCGTCGCGGTCGTAGTCGTCGTCGGCTCCGTAGGAGGCCCGGTCGCGGCGCTGCTCGGCGCCCTCGTCACCGTACCTGTCGCCGATGGCCTCCAGGTCGGAGACCTCCAGGGTCGGCTCCTCCCGCCCGCGCTCACCACGGCCGCCCTTGACGGCGGACAGGAGTGGGGCGTTGACCGCCCAGCCGGCCTCGAAGCCGCGGCGGAACGACAGCGTGACGTAGGTCTGGCCGATCGCGAAGGCGATGGCGCCCAGGCCGATCACGACGACGGACGGGATCAGCACACCGAACACGACGCCCACAAAGCCCGCGAAGGCGAGCAGCCGCCAGCGCAGACGTGCCTTGTACTGCAGCAGCACCTCACCGAGCAGCCACAACGCGACAACACCGAACGCGATGTAGAGGACCGTCCAGCCCATGTACGCCCCTCTCCCAGTGGCCGCTACGCAGTGTGTCGTACACCGCTGCGACCGGTCTAGGCCCGCAGTGGGTGATGCAGGCCCAGGTTCTCGTAGATTTCCAGCGTCGCCGTGGAGTTGTTCAGCGTGATGAAGTGCAGTCCGGGCACTCCCTCGGCCAGCAGCCGTGCGCAGAACTCCGTGGCGAACTCGATACCGATGGAGCGTACCGCCGCCGGATCGTCCGCCGCTGCGAGGATCCGCTCTTTCAGGGCATCCGGGAACGACGCGTTACTGAGCTGCGGCAACCTCTCCAACATCTTCACACTGGTCACCGGCATGATCTCCGGAATCACCGGTGTCCCGCAGCCCGCCGCGTCGACCCGATCGCGCAGGCGCAGATAGGACTCGGGCTGGAAGAACATCTGGGTGATCGCGTAGTCGGCGCCGGCCCGGCACTTGTCGACGAAGCGTGCGACGTCCGTGTCCCAGTCGGACGACCTCGGGTGCATCTCCGGGAAGGCGGCGACACCCACGCAGAAGTCACCCGACTCCTTGATGAGCCGGACGAGTTCGGCGGCGTAGGTCAGGCCCTGCGGATGCGGGATCCAGTCGGCCATCGGGTCGCCGGGCGGGTCGCCCCGCACGGCGAGCATGTTGCGGATCCCGGCGTCGGCGTACTGGCCGATGATGTTGCGCAGTTCGGCGACGGAGTGGTTGACCGCGGTGAGGTGGGCGACCGGGGTGAGGGTGGTGTCGGCGACGATCTGCTCGGTCTCGTGGACCGTGCCCGCGCGGGTGGACCCTCCGGCGCCGTACGTGACGGAGACGAAGTCCGGGGCGACCGCCTCGACCCTGCGCAGCGCACTCCAGAGGTTCCGCTGGCCCTTGGGCGTCTTCGGCGCCGAGAACTCGAACGAGTACGTCGTCTTTCCGGCAGCGAGCATGTCACGCACAGTGCGCGCGTGATCAGTCCTGACGGATGCTGTTCCGAGGGCCATACCCGCAGGTTAGCCAGGGGGCGCCGGTCCCCCAACCGGATGCGGGTGATTTGCCGGAATTGCCGACTTGTTGTCCACCCTTTGGACACGCGGTGACGAGTGGGGCGGCAGGGCGGCGGGGGCGGCCCCGGCGGCGGGTGACGGGCGGCGGCAGGGGCGTCAGCGGCGGGTGCCCGGTGCCGCCTGCCGCAGCCGCCTCGTGAACTCGGCCGCCGCCGCGCCCGGGTCGTCCGCCTCGGTGATGGCCCGTACGACGACGACCCGGCGGGCGCCGGCCTCCAGGACCTCGTCGAGGTTGCCGAGGTCGATGCCGCCGATGGCGAACCAGGGGCGGTCGGTGCCGAGGGCGGCGGCATACCGGACCAGGCCGAGGCCGGGGGCGTGGCGGCCGGGCTTGGTGGGGGTGGGCCAGCAGGGACCGGTGCAGAAGTAGTCCACGCCGTCCTGCACGGCGGCCGCGGCGGCCTCGGACCCGGCGTGCGTGGAGCGGCCGATCAGGATGTCCTCGCCGAGGACGGCCCGGGCCGCGGGAACGGGGAGGTCGCCCTGTCCGAGGTGCAGTACGTCGGCGCCGGCGGCGTGGGCGACGTCCGCGCGGTCGTTCACCGCGAGCAGCTTGCCGTGCCGGGCACAGGCGTCCGCGAGGACCTCCAGGTGCTCCAGCTCCTCGGCGGCCTCCATGCCCTTGTCCCTGAGCTGGACGATGTCGACGCCGCCGGCCAGGACCGCGTCCAGGAACTCCGCGAGGTCGCCCTGCCGCTTGCGGGCGTCGGTGCAGAGATAGACCAGGGAGTCGGCGAGGCGGGCGCGCGGGGCGGTGCCTGCGGCGGTGTCGGGCATGCGGGAGTCCCCCGTGTGTCGGTGGCGGCCGGGCCCGGCCGGCGCGGGACGGGCCCGGTGGGTCGTCGGCGGATGCCCCACGGCCCACCGGGGCCGGCGGAGCGCACGCCGCAACGGACCCTATGCCGCTGCCCCGGCGACCGGTCGCGAGCGGGCCGGGCGAGCGGGCCGGCGGCCGCCTGGATCGTGGGGCCCTCCCGGCGCCCTGTGACAGCGGCGCCGGAGGGCGGTTTCCTGGCCGGGTACCTGCACGGGTGCGGGCGCGGGCCAGGCCCCGCGTACGCACACGGGTGCAGGCGCGGGTGCGGGTGCACACGAGGACGCGCGTACCGGCACTTGTGCGGGGCCCGGCGTTCCTCCCCGGGGTCAGACGGCGAGCGCCTGGGCGCGGCGCTTCACCTCCGTGCCGCGGTTCTCGCTCAGCGCCTGCGCGGGCGTGCCCGGCAGGCTCTCGTCGGGAGTGAAGAGCCATTCCAGCATCTCTTCGTCCGTGAAGCCGTCGTCCCGCAGGAGCGTCAGGGTCCCGGAGAGGCCCTTGACGACCTTGTCCTCGTCGATGAAGGCGGCGGGGACGTGCAGTGCGCGGTTCTCACCCCGGCGTACGGCGATGAGCTGGCCCTCCTTGACCAGTTGCCGGACGCGCGTCACCTCGACGCCGAGCATCTCGGCGATGTCGGGAAGGGTGAGCCAGGCGGGGACGAGAACATCGATCTTTGCGTCAATCTCGGTCACGGGACAAGCCTGCCATCTGGCACTGACAGCCGGAAGTCGGACCCCTCCACCTGGGCGGACGTATCAACCCGAAGGATCCCGGTTCACGCCTTCGCCGACTTCAGCGGTCTCGCCGGGTCGGCCAGCAGCGTCTCGTCCATCACCGTGCCCGCCTCGATCAGCCGGCGCCCCTGGGCCAGGTCGCGGGGGCGGCCCACCGCCAGCAGCGCGACCAGCCGGGACGCGCGGAGCCAGCAGACCGTCCACGCCGGGCCGTCGGCCTCTCCGCGCCACACCGTCCGGTCGGCGTCCGCGTGGTGCCCGGCGTACTGGACGAAGCGTCCGAACTGCTCGGACCAGAAGTACGGCACCGGGTCGTACACCGCGCGGGGCGCATCGGTGGCCGCCCCGATGATGTTCACCGCGACCGTGCGCGGGCCCTGGAGGGCGTTGTCCCAGTGGTGCACCAGCAGGCGTTCGCCGTACCGCTTCGAGGGGAAGGACGCACAGTCGCCGACCGCGTACACGTCCGGCACGGAGGTCGTCAGGCGGGCGTCGGCGACCACCTCGCCGTGCTCGCCGAGCTCGATCCCCGAGCCGGCCAGCCAGGCGGTGGCGGGGCGGGCACCGATACCGACGACGACGGCGCCCGCGGGCAGCCGCGAGCCGTCGTCGAGCACCACCGCGCCGGGCTCGACGCGCTCCACGCGCGCGTGTGTCCGCAGCACCACTCCCGCGTCGTCGTACCAGGCCGTCATCGGGGCGGCCACCTCGGCGGGCAGCGCCTCGGCCAGGGGCCGGTCGGCGGCCTCCACGACGGTGACCGCGCAGCCCGCCTCGCGCGCCGCCGTGGCGAACTCCGCGCCGATCCAGCCGGCACCGACGACCACGATGTCCTGCCGGCGCGCGAGCACCGGCCGCAGCCGTTCGACGTCGTCCAGGGTGCGCAGCAGGTGAACGCCCGGCACCCCCTCCGCACCCGGCAGCCGGACCGGTTCGGCGCCGGTCGCGACGACCAGCACGTCGTAGGGGACCGGCCCGGCCTCCGTGTCCAGCTCGTGGTCGGCGGGACGCAGCCCGAACACCTCGCAGCCGAGCCGCAGTTCGATGCCGAGCGCCTCGAAGTCGACGTCGAAGGCGGAGCCCTCCGCCGTGCCGAGCAGCACCGCCTTGGACAGGGGTGGCCGGTCGTACGGCTGGTGGGGTTCGGCGCCGATCAGCGTCACGGTGCCGGTGAAACCCTGCTCCCGGAGGGCGACGGCGGTCTGCACGCCGGCCATTCCGGCCCCCGTCACCACCACGCGCCGCGGCTCGGACGGTCCCCGTTCCTGCGTCTGCTCGCTCACCTGATCACCATAGACACCTGCCCCATGGCCGGGCAGGTCTCAGGGGGCCGTGAGCTGCTCCACCACGCTGGTGCCGCTGCCCGGCTGCGACTCCCACTCCCAGGTCTCCTCCAGCCGCACCCGCCCGTCGGGCAGTTCCACGACCGTCGACTCGCAGTGGCCACAGGAGGTGGTGCCGTCGTGCTTGAGCTGCACGTACCGGAAGTCCAGCCGGTCCCCCTCCCTGGTGCCCACCAGGTGTCCGCGGACGACGTCACCGCCCGCGTACTCGGCCCAGATCCGGCCGTTCCGCTCGTGGTAGACGAACCGGGTGCGGGTGCCGACCTGCCCCGGCGCCTGGTCGGCGACCGGGGAGAGAACCAGGCCGTCGAGTGAACCAGCCATGTGAAGACTCCCGCCCGTTCGTTGTTCCGGCATTGTTCCGGGGCTAGGCTGGCCACGGTAAAGCACTCGCGGGAGTCCGGGCGCACCGGGCTGAGAGGGAGGCTGGCGGCCTCCGACCGTATGAACCTGATCCGGGTCATGCCGGCGAAGGGAGGGGCTGGACGCCCATGTCGCCCACACACACCTCGGGCACCCCGCGCGCTCCGGGACGTTCTCCGGACGTCCTCGTCGTCGGGGGCGGGATCATCGGCCTGGTCACGGCCTGGCGGGCCGCGCAGCGCGGACTGACCACGACCGTGCTGGACCCCGAGCCGGGCGCCGGCGCCGCCCAGGTGGCCGCCGGGATGCTGGCCGCCGTCACGGAACTGCACTACGGCGAGCAGACCCTGCTCGGTCTGAATCTCGCCTCCGCGCGCCGCTACCCCGACTTCGCGGCCGAGCTCACCGAGGCCACCGGCCATGACCTCGGCTACCGCCGCTGCGGCACGCTCGCGGTCGCGCTGGACGCCGATGACCGTGCCCATCTGCGCGAACTGCACGTCCTGCAGCAGCAGTCGGGGCTCGACGCGCAGTGGCTGTCCGGGCGGGAGTGCCGACGCCTGGAGCCGATGCTCGCACCGGGTGTGCGCGGCGGGCTGCGGGTGGACGGCGACCACCAGATCGACCCCCGGCGCCTGGCGGCCGCGCTGGTGACCGCCTGCGAGCGGGCGGGAGTGGTGATGCACCGCGCGTGGGCCGAGCGGCTCGCCGTCGCCGGGGAGCGGGCCACGGGCGTGGTCACCGCCGACGGCGCCGCGCTGAGCGCCGGGCAGGTCGTGCTCGCCGGCGGCAGCCTCAGCGGGCGGCTCGCGGGGATCCCGGCCCAGGCGCTGCCTCCGGTACGTCCGGTGAAGGGGCAGGTGGTCAGGCTCGCGATGCCGGACCGGTTCGGTCCGTTCCTGAGCCGGACGGTACGCGCGGTGGTGCGCGGCAGCCATGTGTACCTGGTGCCGCGCGAGAGCGGGGAGCTGGTGATCGGGGCGACCAGTGAGGAACAGGGCTGGGACACGACCGTCACCGCGGGCGGGGTGTACGAACTGCTGCGCGACGCCCACGAACTCGTCCCCGGGATCACCGAACTGCCGCTCACCGAGACCCGGGCCGGGTTGCGCCCCGGCTCCCCCGACAACGCGCCGCTGCTCGGCCCGTCCGCGCTGGCGGGGCTGGTCCTCGCGACCGGGCACCACCGCAACGGCGTGCTGCTCACACCGGTCACGGGCGACGTTCTGGCCGAGGTCCTGACCACCGGTGAACTCCCGGCCCAGGCACGTCCCTTCACGCCCCGGCGGTTCACCGCCGCCGCACTCACGGAGCAACCCGCATGAACGATCCGGCGAATGCCACGGCCCACGACACCGTCTCCCTCTCCGTCAACGGCGCGCCGCGCGAGGTGGCTTCCGGTACGGCGCTCGACGCTCTGGTCGCCACTTTGACCTCGGCTCCCTCCGGGGTGGCCGCCGCCCTCAACGAGACCGTCGTCCCGCGCACGCGGTGGCCGCTCACGTCCCTCTCCGAGGGTGACCGGGTGGAAGTCCTGACCGCCGTCCAAGGAGGCTGACCATGGCCGACGATCCGTTCGTTCTCGGCGGTACGTCCTTCACGTCCCGGCTGATCATGGGGACCGGCGGGGCGCCCAGCCTCGAGGTGCTGGAGCGGGCGCTGGTGGCGTCCGGTACGGAGCTGACGACCGTGGCGATGCGGCGAGTGAACGCCTCGGTGCACGGATCGGTCCTGTCGGTGCTGGACAAGCTGGGCATCCGGGTGCTGCCGAACACGGCGGGCTGCTACACCGCCGGTGAGGCGGTGCTCACCGCGCGTCTGGCGCGGGAGGCGCTCGGCACCGATCTGGTCAAGCTGGAGGTCATCGCCGACGAGCGCACCCTGCTGCCGGACCCGATCGAGCTGCTGGAGGCGGCGGAGCGGCTGGTCGACGACGGGTTCACGGTGCTGCCCTACACCAATGACGACCCGGTGCTGGCACGGAAACTGGAGGACGCCGGCTGTGCGGCGATCATGCCGCTGGGGTCACCGATCGGGTCCGGGCTCGGCATCCGCAACCCGCACAACTTCGAGCTGATCACGCAGCGCGCGCGCGTGCCGGTGATCCTGGACGCGGGCGCCGGTACGGCGTCGGACGCGGCGCTGGCGATGGAGCTGGGGTGCGCGGGGGTGATGCTCGCCTCGGCGGTGACGCGGGCGCAGGAGCCGGTGCTGATGGCCGCCGCCATGCGCAGTGCGGTCGAGGCGGGGCGGCTGGCCAGGCGGGCGGGGCGGATTCCGCGGCGGCACTTCGCCGAGGCCTCGTCTCCTGCCGAGGGCCTTGCCGCGTTGGATCCGGAGCGGCCCGCGTTCTGAGGGGGTTGCCGTTGGAGCGCGCCTCCGGACGACACGCGGGTCTACGCCCCGGTGGTGCCGACCTCGGCGCCTGCTCGGTGCGACGTCGCCGCAGGTCGGCCACTTCCAGCACATGGCGCAGGCGCGGAACCGAAATGGTGTGCCATTGATCTGCACGCCCTTACCGGGCTGTTCTCCCCTCCACGCGCCACCCGTTTCCGGTCGGTCGGGGGCTGGGGGCCCCTCGTGGATGCGCACCGCCCTCGGCGGCTGCCGCGCCGTGGCCCGGACCGCATCCCGCCACCTCCCTGAGCCGGTACCCGTGCCCGCGACGGGATGTGTTCCAGGGCCGGAGCCGAATCCGCGCCGGGATGTGTTCCGGAGCCGGAGCCGAATCCGCGCCGGAGCATGACCCTGGTTCCGGATCGGGCCCGTCGGAACACATTGCCGGGCCGGGACCGCATCCGCCGCGGAGCACGATCCCGGGCCAGAACCGCACCTGCGGTGGGCGTGGTCCCGGGCCGCAGCCACACCCTTCCCGAGCCGCACGCATGCGTGGGTTGCGTCACAGGTCGGCTGCAGTCGCGGCCCGATCCGCGACGAAGCGGCTGGGGGTGTCGGCGGCTGCTCGTAGACTCCCTGCGTGGACACGACCCTTCAGGACCCTCTGGTCGGGCAGGTGCTCGACGGTCGGTATCGCGTCGAGGCGCGTATCGCGGTCGGCGGGATGGCCACGGTCTACCGGGCCGTGGACACCCGCCTCGACCGCGTGCTCGCGCTCAAGGTGATGCACCCGGCGCTCGCCGCCGACGGTTCCTTCGTCGACCGGTTCATCCGCGAGGCGAAGTCGGTGGCCCGTCTGGACCATCCGAACGTGGTGCAGGTCTTCGACCAGGGCACCGACCGGGGGTACGTGTACCTGGCGATGGAGTACATCGCCGGCTGCACCCTGCGGGACGTGCTGCGCGAGCGCGGGGCGCTGCAGCCGCGCGCCGCGCTGGACATCCTGGAGCCGATGCTGGCCGCGCTCGGTGCCGCGCACCGGGCCGGTTTCGTGCACCGGGACATGAAGCCGGAGAACGTCCTGATAGGGGACGACGGCCGGGTCAAGGTCGCCGACTTCGGCCTGGTCCGGGGTGTGGGCACGGTGACGAACACCACCGGCACCGTGCTGGGCACGGTCTCCTACCTGGCACCGGAGCAGATCGAGAGCGGTACCGCCGACCCCCGTGTGGACGTCTACGCGTGCGGCATCCTGCTCTACGAGATGCTGACCGGTGAGCGGCCGCACGAGGGCGACTCCCCCGCGATCGTGCTCTACAAGCATCTGCACGACGACGTGCCGCCACCGTCGGCCGTCGTCCCCGGTATGGCGTACGCGCTGGACGAGCTGGTCGCGTCGGCGACCGCGCGCAACCCGGAGGTCCGTCCGTACGACGCGGTGGCGCTGCTCGCACAGGCCCGCGAGGCCCGCGGCGGCCTGGACGCGGCGCAGTTGGACGCGCTGCCGCCACAGGCGCTGTCGTCGGAGCACCACAACGGGGACGACCGCACGAGCGTCATCCCGCGCGCGCTGACGGTGCCCCGCCCGCTGCCCGTCGACGAGGACGACGAGCGGCACGGGCGCGGCGGCGGGGCGGACTCCTACCACCGCACCAGCCGGCTCCGGACCCCGGCGCCGCTGCCGCCCCGGCGCGGCCCGGGGCTGCGCGCTCCGGCGCTGCTGCGCGGCCCGATGACGATCGTCGTCGTGGTGCTGCTGGTCCTCGGCGCCGGAGCGGGCGTCTGGTACATCAACTCGGGCCAGTTCACCAAGGTCCCGCCGCTGCTGGCGAAGACCGAGAAGGAGGCCCGGGACCGGCTGGCGGAGGCCGGGCTGGAGGTCGGCCGGGTCGAGGAGGCGTACAGCGACTCCGTGAAGCGGGGCACGGTGATCCGTACGGACCCGGCGGCGGGCTCCCGTATCCGCGGCACCGACTCGGTCTCGCTGACCCTCTCCAAGGGGCCGGAGACCGTGAAGGTGCCCGATGTGGGCGGCGTCGCGCTGGACAAGGCGCGGGCGACGCTGAAGAACGTGGGCCTGGAGCCGGGCATGGTCACCCGGGAGTTCAGCGAGGACGTGGCCAAGGGCTCCGTGATCTCCACCGGGCCGGCCGGGGGCACCGAGGTCCGTGCGGGCTCGGCGGTGGCGCTCACCGTGAGCAAGGGCAACCCGGTGGACATCCCCGACGTGACCGGCCAGAAGTCGGCGGACGCGCGCGCCGAGCTGGAGGCGGCCGGCCTCGAGGTGGAGATCGCCACCGAGCGGATCACCTCCGAGCACGACGCGGGCCGGGTGGTCCGGCAGAGCCCGGAGGCGGGCAGTGAGGCCGTCGAGGGGGACACCGTGACGCTCACGCTGTCCAAGGGACCCGAGATGATCGAGGTTCCCGACGTGGTCGGCGACAGCGTGGGCGAGGCCACAAAGGCGCTGGAGGCGGCCGGGTTCCAGGTGGAGGAGGACCGCGGGCTCCTCGGCCTGTTCGGCGACACGGTCAGGGGGCAGTCCGTGGCGGGCGGGGACACCGCGCCCAAGGGCTCGACGATCACCCTCAAGATCCGCTGACCCCCTGCCCGCCGGCGGCCGCCGGGCCCGCTGGTCCACTGACGGCCGCCGGACAACGGCATGACACCCTGGAAGGGTGAAGATTCACCTGTCCGGCCCTGCCCGCAACCCGGTCGGCGGCCATGTCCCCGTGGCCGGCGGTCTGCATTCCGTCGGTCTGTCCTACGCCCGTGAGCTGCGCGCGGAGGCCGTTCAGGTCTTCGTCGCCAACCCGCGCGGCTGGGCGACGCCGGCCGGCAACCCGAAGCAGGACGAGGCCTTCCGCGAGGCGTGCGCGGCCGAGTCGATCCCGGCGTACGTGCATGCCCCGTACCTGATCAACTTCGGGTCCCACACCCGGGCGACCGCCGAGCGGTCCACCGGGTCACTGCGGCACTCGCTGCGGCGCGGGCGCGAGATCGGGGCGCTGGGCGTGGTGGTCCACACCGGCAGCGCGACGGGTGGACGGGAGCGGTCGGTGGCGCTGGCGCAGGTACGGGAGTATCTGCTGCCGCTGCTCGACGAGCTCACCCATGACGACGACCCGTTCCTGCTCCTCGAGTCGACGGCCGGCCAGGGTTCCTCCCTCTGCTCGCGGACCTGGGACTTCGGGCCGTACTTCGAGGTGCTGGACGCCCACCCGAAACTGGGCGTCTGCCTGGACACCTGCCATGTCTTCGCGGCCGGCCACGATCTGACCGGGCCGAACGGGATGCATCAAACACTGGATCTGCTGGTGGACACGGTCGGCGAGGGACGGCTGAAACTGATCCACGCCAATGACTCCATGGATGTGGTCGGCGCGCACAAGGACCGTCACGCGAACATCGGCGACGGCCATATCGGCGAGGACCCGTTCCGCGCGTTGATGACGCACCCCGCGACCGAGGGCGTGCCGCTGATCATCGAGACGCCCGGCGGCAAGGAGGGCCATGCGGCGGACGTGGAGCGGCTGAAGAAGCTCCGGGGAGCGTCGTAGCCCCCCGCGGTCCTGGGTGACGCGCGCCGGACCGGGCTCAGAGCTCGGGGCCCTCCCCGGGCTCCTCCTGGTACGAGTAACGCTGTTCCCTCCAGGGATCGCCGATGTTGTGGTAGCCGCGCTCCTCCCAGAAACCGCGGCGGTCGGCGGTCATGTACTCCACTCCACGGACCCATTTGGGTCCCTTCCAGGCGTACAGATGGGGGACGACCAGACGGAGCGGAAACCCGTGCTCGGCGGTCAGCAGCTCGCCGTCCTTGTGGGTGGCGAAAAGGGCCCGTTCGGACGCGAAGTCCGCCAGGCGCAGGTTGGAGCTGAATCCGTACTCGGCCCAGACCATCACATGGGTGACGTCGGGCGCGGGCGGGGCGAGCTCCAGGAGGGTACGGGACGGAATGCCGCCCCATTCGGCGCCGAGCATGCTGAACTTGGTGACACAGTGCAGGTCGGCCACGACGCTGCGGTACGGCAGGGCCGTGAACTCCTCATGGTTCCAGCAGTGCTTGTCGCCGTCGGCGGTGGCGCCGAACACCCTGAACTCCCAGCGCTCGGGCCGAAACTTGGGCACCGGCCCGTAGTGCGTGACCGGCCAGCCCTTCTGCAGTCGCTGCCCCGGCGGGAGCTCGAACCGTGCCTCTTCCTCCGCTGCGCGCTCTCCCGATTCGCGTTCCGCCGGCTGACCCATGCTTCCATCCTGACAGACCCGGCGTAACGCCTCGGACCGGGGCCCCATGAAACTGGGCAATGCGGGTCAAATAACAGCAAGTACGCCCTTACTTACTAAGTCAACACTTACTGGACGACCTTCTCCGCCGGTGGAATCATGCGGCGCACCTGGCCCGTTCATTCGTACGGAAGGAGCCTCTGCGATGCAGGGCGACCCCGAAGTCATCGAATTCCTCAACGAGCAGCTGACCGCCGAGCTGACCGCGATCAACCAGTACTTCCTGCATTCGAAACTGCAGGACCACAAGGGGTGGACCAAGCTCGCCGAGTACACGCGCGCCGAGTCCTTCGACGAGATGCGGCACGCGGAACTCCTCACCGACCGCATCCTGCTGCTCGACGGCCTGCCCAACTACCAGCGGCTCTCCCACGTGCAGGTCGGGCAGACGGTGACGGAGATGTTCCAGGCCGACCGGAAAATCGAGGTCGAGGCCATCGACCGCCTGCGCCGGGGCGTGGAGGTCATGCGCAACAAGAACGACATCACGTCCGCCAACATCTTCGAGGCGATCCTCGCCGACGAGGAGCACCACATCGACTACCTGGACACCCAACTGGAACTCATCGAGAAGCTGGGCGAGGCGCTGTACCTGTCGACGGTGATCGAGCAGTCCCAGCCGGACCCCTCAGGCCCGGGAACGGGTGGGTTCTCGACCCACTAGACCGCCCACTGGACCGACAGGGCTCACGCGGCTTCGGGGAACTCCGTCGCGAGGGGCGACCGGCCCTGGTCGGCCGGCTGCCGGCGGGGGAAGGCGTCACGGCCGAGCAGCGCCTGGATGCGTCGCACGCAGCCGCCGCAGTCGGTGCCGGCCTTGCAGACGGAGGCGATCTGCCGGGGAGTGCAGGCCCCGGCATCCGCGTGACTCTTCACCTGTTCCTCGGTCACTCCGAAGCAGCTGCAGACGAACACGCGATTCACCTCCCGACGTAGCGTGGGTCGTGCCGTCCCGACTCCCGATCGGTGAGGCAAACCTAACCTTACCCGTCGCCCGAAGGGCACAAAAGTGGGGTGGGGTCGGATTCCATGTGATCCGTGCCCCACCCCTCGCCGTTTCGGCAGATGAGCGGGGGGTGACCGGTACCGGTACCGGTCACCCCCCGCCGCCGCTGCCTACTGGTCCCGGTACATCTCGGCGACGAGGAACGCCAGGTCCAGCGACTGGCTGCGGTTGAGCCGCGGGTCGCAGGCGGTCTCGTAGCGCTGGTGCAGATCGTCGACGAAGATCTCGTCGCCGCCGCCCACGCACTCGGTGACGTCGTCACCGGTGAGCTCCACGTGGATGCCGCCGGGGTGGGTGCCGAGCTCCTTGTGGACCTCGAAGAAACCCTTCACCTCGTCGAGCACGTCGTCGAAGCGGCGGGTCTTGTGGCCGGAGGCCGCCTCGAAGGTGTTGCCGTGCATCGGGTCGGTCACCCAGGCGACGGTGGCGCCGGAGGCGGTGACCTTCTCGACCAGCCCGGGCAGCTTGTCGCGGATCTTGTCCGCGCCCATGCGGACGATGAAGGTCAGCCGGCCGGGCTCGCGGTCCGGGTCGAGACGCTCGATGTACTGCAGCGCCTCCTCGGCCGTCGTCGTCGGGCCGAGCTTGATGCCGAGGGGGTTGCGGATCTTCGAGGCGAACTCGATGTGCGCGTGGTCCAGCTGCCGGGTGCGCTCACCGATCCACACCATGTGCGCGGAGACGTCGTACAGCTGTCCGGTGCGCGAGTCGACGCGGGTCAGCGCCGACTCGTAGTCCAGCAGCAGCGCCTCGTGCGAGGAGAAGAACTCGACGGTCTTGAACTCCTCCGGCTCGACCCCGCATGCCTGCATGAAGTTCAGCGCGTTGTCGATCTCGCGGGCGAGCTGCTCGTAGCGCTGGCCGGACGGGGACGACTTCACGAAGTCCTGGTTCCAGGCGTGCACCTGGCGCAGGTCGGCGTAGCCGCCGGTGGTGAAGGCGCGCACCAGGTTCAGCGTGGAGGCCGAGGCGTTGTACATCCGCTTCAGCCGCTCGGGGTCCGGGACGCGGGCGGCCTCGGTGAAGTCGAAGCCGTTGACGGAGTCGCCCCGGTAGGTGGGCAGCGTCACGCCGTCGCGGGTCTCGGTCGACTTGGAGCGCGGCTTGGAGTACTGGCCGGCGATCCGGCCCACCTTCACCACGGGCACGGACGCGGCGTACGTCAGTACGGCGCCCATCTGGAGCAGTGTCTTCAGCTTGGCCCTGATGTGGTCGGCGGACACCGCGTCGAAGGACTCGGCGCAGTCGCCGCCCTGGAGGAGGAACGCCTCTCCCTTGGCGACGGCCGCCATCCGGGCGCGCAGCTGGTCGCACTCGCCCGCGAAGACGAGCGGTGGATACGACTCGAGGTCCGCGATCACTGCGCGCAGAGCCTCCGTGTCGGGGTACTCGGGCTGCTGCACCGCGGGCAGGTCTCGCCAGGTGTTGCCAGCGCTCGGGCTGGTCTTAGCGTTCACGGTCACACCTCAACATTACGGGGTGGGACGGTGCCATCCGGGCGATGCCCAGGAAGTGAGACGGGGAACGCGCTCCGTGATCGGACGACGGACGCGTCGGAGCCGTCCCCGGCGGATGCGCTAGGGTGCGTCACATGTCCGCGCTTTCGACCCGGATCGGTTCGGCTCAGAACCCTTCCTCCCAGAACTGGTGGTGGCCCGCTTCTCCGGCGGCCCACTGACCTTGTAGCGCGTACGCAAGACTTCGCGAAGGCCGCCCGAGGGGCGGCCTTTCGGCGTTCGCGGACCGCGCGGCGCCCGCGGGTCGGCCCTCCCACATCGAGGGACCACGACCGATGAACCTGCTCGACCTGCTGGACGATCCCCGTCCGTTCGCGCTGCTGCGCCGCCGCACGCCCGGCCACGACGACACCGTGGTGGAGCTGCTGCTCGGCCCCGTCACCCCCCGTGACCGCCTGGCCGACCTTCCCGACGAGGGGCTGGCTCTCATCCCCTTCCGGCAGATCCGGGAGCGCGGTTTCGACGTGCGCGACGACGGCGCCCCGCTGCTGGTGCTGACCCCTGAGGAGCGCCACGAGATCCCGCTCGCCGAGGCCCTGGAGCAGTTGCCCGCGCACGCCGTGCGGGTGGAGGGCGGCGGCTTCGACGTCGACGACGACGAGTACGCCGGGATCGTCGGGCGGGTGCTGCGCGAGGAGATCGGGCGGGGCGAGGGCGCCAACTTCGTGATCCGGCGGACCTACGAGGGCGGGATCCCCGGGTTCGGGCGGGCCGACGCGCTGGCGCTGTTCCGGCGGCTGCTGGCGGGCGAGCGGGGCGCGTACTGGACGTTCGTGGTGCACACCGGGCGGGAGGCGGGAGGGCGGACGCTGGTCGGGGCGAGCCCCGAGGTGCATGTGCGGGCGTCCGGCGGGACGGTCGTGATGAACCCGATCAGCGGCACCTACCGCTACCCGGCCGGCGGGCCGACCCCCGAGCATCTGCTGGAGTTCCTCGCCGACGGCAAGGAGATCGAGGAGCTGTCGATGGTCGTCGACGAGGAACTCAAGATGATGTGCACCGTCGGTGACATGGGCGGGGTCGTGGTCGGGCCCCGGCTGAAGGAGATGGCGCACCTCGCGCACACCGAGTACGAGCTGCGCGGCCGGTCCTCGCTGGATGTGCGGGAGGTTCTGAAGGAGACCATGTTCGCCGCGACCGTCACGGGGTCGCCGGTGCAGAACGCCTGCCGGGTGATCGAGCGGCACGAGTCCGGCGGGCGCGGCTACTACGCGGGTGCGCTGGCGCTGCTCGGCCGGGACGCGGGCGGGGCCCAGACCCTTGACTCCCCCATCCTCATCCGCACCGCCGACATCGACGCGGCCGGGCGGCTGCGGGTGCCGGTCGGCGCCACGCTGGTGCGGGGCTCCGACCCGGCGGGCGAGGTCGCCGAGACCCACGCGAAGGCGGCCGGGGTACTGGCCGCGCTGGGGGTGCGTCCCGGGCGGCCGCGCGAGGAGTCCGTACGGCCGCGGCTGGCGGACGACCCCCGGGTGCGGGCGGCGCTGGACGGTCGGCGGGCCTCGCTGGCCCCGTTCTGGCTGCGGATGCGGGAGCAGCGGCCGTCGGACGGCCCGGTCGGCCGGACCCTGGACGGTCATGCGCTGGACGGTCCGGTCCTGGACGCTCACGCACTGGTCGTCGACGGGGAGGACACGTTCACTGCGATGCTCGCGCATGTGCTGCGCGCGTCGGGGCTCACGGTCACCGTCCGGCGGTACGACGAGCCCGGGCTGCGGAAGACGGTGCTCGGGCACGACGGCCCGGTCGTGCTGGGCCCCGGCCCCGGTGACCCGTCCGACACTCAGGACCCGAGGATGCGGTTCCTGCGCGGGCTGACCGCCGAGGTGATCGGGGCGGACCGGCACCACGGCGTTTTCGGTGTCTGCCTCGGCCACGAGCTGATCGCGGCCGAGCTGGGGCTGGAGACCGTCCGCAAGGAGGTGCCCTACCAGGGGGCGCAGACGGAGATCGACCTGTTCGGCCGACCGGAGACGGTCGGCTTCTACAACAGCTTCGTCGCGCGCTGCGACGACGGGGCGGCGGCGGAGCTGGCGGCGCACGGCATCGAGGTGAGCCGCGCGGCGAACGGCGAGGTGCACGCGCTGCGCGGGCCCGGCTTCGCGGCGCTGCAGTTCCACCCCGAGTCGGTGCTCACCCTGAACGGCGCGGCGATCGTCGCCGAGCTGATGGGTCAGCTGCGCGGGACCAGGACGTTCTCCGAGCGGCGGCCCTCGGTGTAGTCGAGGACGTTGGCCACCGTGGTGTCGATGATCTGGCCGACGGCGTCCACGGTGTAGTACGCCTGGTGGGAGGTGACCAGCACGTTCGGGAAGGTGACGAGGCGGGCCAGGGTGTCGTCCTCGATGGCCTCCAGGGACTTGTCGAGGAAGAACAGGCCCGCCTCCGCCTCGTACACGTCCAGTCCGACGCCGGTGAAGCGGCCCGCGCGCAGTTCGGCGACGAGCGCGGCGGTGTCGACGAGTCCGCCGCGGCTGGAGTTCACCAGGATCGCGTCGTCCCGCATCGTCCGCAGGGCGGCCTCGTCGATCAGGTGGAGGGTCTCCGGCAGCAGCGGGAGGTGCAGGCTGACCAGGTCGGACTCGGCGAGCAGCTGTTCCTTGGGCACGTAGGTCATGCCGAGGTCCCGGCAGGCGGGGTTCTCGACGACGTCCCAGCCGAGCAGCCGCATGCCGAAGCCGTGCGCGATCCGGGTGAACGCCTCGCCGATCTTGCCGGTGCCGATCACGCCGGCGGTGCGGCCGTGCAGGTCGCGGCCCATCAGCCCGTCGAGGCGGAAGTCGAAGTCCCGTGTGCGGGTGGAGGCACGGACGATACGGCGGTTGACGGCCATGGCGAGGGCCCAGGCGAACTCGGCGACCGCGTAGGGGGAGTAGTACGACACCCGGGCGACCGTCAGGCCGAGCCGCTCGGCCGTCTTCAGGTCGACGTTGTTGAAGCCGGTGGACCGTTGGGCGATCATCCGGGTGCCGCCGGCCGCCAGGCTCTCCAGGACTCCGGCGCCGAGGTCGCAGTTGACGCTGGTGGAGATCACCTCGTGGCCCGCCGCGATGGGGGCGGTGTCCTCGTTGAGGAAGACATGCAGGCCGCGCACCTCGTGGTGCCCTCGGAAGGCTCGCTCGATCAAGGGCTTCTCGTCGGCCTGCACACCGAACGCGAGGATTTCCACAGGGTCACTCCAGGGTCGTGCCGGGAACTCTTCCGTACCCGACGACTGCCGTACGCGGCAACCGCCTTGTGCGCGAATATACGGGGCCGGGGCGGATGCGCCCGGGCCGGACCGGACCGGAGCGGCGCGTTTCGGCCCCCGGGTCACCGGTTCGACCGGAAGGGTCAACTTCGGGGAGGGCCGGGCCGGTTGGCCGACCGGTTGCCCGGTCGGCCGGTGCTACTCGTCGTCCAGGCCGCGTTGGATGGCGTAGCGGACGAGTTCCACTCGGTTGTGCAACTGGAGCTTGCCGAGGGTGTTCTGTACGTGGTTCTGCACCGTGCGGTGGGAGATGACGAGCCGTTCGGCGATCTGCTTGTAGCTGAGGCCCTTGGCGACCAGGCGCAGCACCTCGGTCTCCCGGTCGGTCAGCCGGGGTGCCTTGGACGCGCCGCTCTCCGGGGCGGGTGCCGGGTCGGAGGCCAGCCTGCGGTACTCGCCGAGGACCAGTCCGGCCAGGCCCGGCGTGAACACCGGGTCGCCGGCGGCCGTACGGCGCACCGCGTCCTGCAGGTCCTGGGTGGAGGCGGACTTCAGCAGATAGCCGGTGGCACCGGACTTCACCGCCTCCAGGACGTCGGCGTGCTCGCCGCTCGCCGAGAGCACCAGCACCCGCAGTGCCGGGTTCGCGGCGACGACCTCCTTGCAGACCTGAACGCCGGGCTTGCCGGGCAGGTTCAGGTCGAGGACGAGGACGTCGGGGGCGGCGGCCTTGGCGCGGCGCACGGCCTGGTCGCCGTCGCCCGCGGTGGCGACCACCTCGAAGCCGGACTCGGACAGGTCCCGGGCGACCGCGTCGCGCCACATGGGGTGGTCGTCGACCACCATCACCTTGATCGGGCCCTGCCCGCTCCCGTCCGGCCCCCCGCTCGGCTCTCCGGCCGCCGTGTCGGTCATCGCTGCTCCGCCTTCCCCCGTACGTCCTGTTCGTCGCTGTGGTGCTTCGGCACCTTCAGCTCGACCTCCGTGCCCTGGCCGGGCACCGAGATCAGCTCCGCGCTGCCGCCGAGGTCGTGCAACCGCCCCCGGATCGACAGGGCCACCCCGAGCCGCCCCTCGCCCTCGGCCTGGGCGAGCCGGCCCTCGGGGATGCCGGGTCCGTCGTCGCGGACGGTGACGATCACCTCGTCCGGTTCGTCCTCGACCAGGATCCAGGCGCGCGCGTGGGGCCCCGCGTGTTCGCGTACGTTGTCCAGGGCGGCACCGACAGCGGCGGCGAGTTCCCGCGCGGCGGCCGGCGCGAGCGGCACCGGCGCCCCGGGTTCGGCGAGGCTGACGAGGGCACCGGCGTACGGTGCCAGCAGGGCCCGCAGGTCGACGGGGTCGTCGTCGGCGCCGTCCCCGGCCGCGTCGGCGGTCCCGTCCACGGTGCGCAGGTCCGCCGCTCCCCCGGCCGTGTCCTTCGCCCCTCTGGGGAGGGGCACCAGGCCGCCGGAGACCAGGGTGCGCAACGCCACCTCCTGTTCGCCGGCCATCCGGCCGAGCTCGGCCGCCTCGCCGCCGATCACCGCGCCGCGCCGCTGCACCATCGCGAGCACCTGGAGCACGCTGTCGTGGATGTCCCGCGCGAGCCGCTCCCGCTCCCTGGTCGCGGCCTCGATCTCCAGGGCGCGGGCGAGGGTGCGCTCGGAGGCGCGGGCGACCTCGACGACATAGCCGATGGCGATGGACGCGACCCAGACGAGGATCACGTTGTGCACGGTGTCGCTGGCGGGGCTGCCGCGCTCGACCAGGTTGGCGACGGCGACCAGGCTGGAGGCCAGGGCGGCCCAGCGCCAGCCGCCCTTGAGGGCGAAGGCGAGCACCGCGCCCGCGGTCCATATCGACGGCATGGTCGGACCGCCGGCCGCGATCCGCTCCGGGGCGTCGGCGACGGGGGTGAGCAGGATGCCGGCGAGTGCGATGGTCAGGTCGGCGGCGAGGAAGCGTTTGGTACAGGCGGCGGCGTTCGCGACCTGGGGCAGGGTGGCCGGTGTCCATAAGGCCACCAGGGCGAAGTAGGCGACGGCGAGCCAGGGACGCTCGAACCTCTCGTAGGCGGTGGCGAACAGGCCGACCGCGTACATCATGGTGAGGACCCGGTAACCGGCGAGCGCGCGCCACAGCGGCTGCTCGACCGACATCCTCATGACTCTCTCGCGCCTGGACATGTCTCCCCCACCCTTCGCCCCCAGGCCCAGGCCCCGGCCCCCGCCCGCAGGCCCTAGGGGTCGGACCGCCGCTGCTCGGCCGCCTGCTCCCTCCGGGCCTCCTGCTCCGCTTCCTCCTGAAGTTCCTTCGCCGCTTCTTTCGCCGCTTCCCTCTCCGCCCTCTCGGCGCGGGCGAGCTCGGCCTTCTCCGCCTTCTCGGCGTCCTTCTCGGCCTTCGCCGCCTCCGCGAGCTGCCGCTTCATGGCGGTCGCGTACATGTCGACGTACTCCTGGCCGGAGAGCTTCATGATCTCGTACATGACCTCGTCGGTCACCGCGCGGAGTACGAAACGGTCGTGCTCCATGCCCTGGTAGCGGCTGAACTCCAGCGGCTTGCCGATGCGGATGCCCGGCCGGATCAGCTTCGGGACGACCTTCCCCGGCGGCTGGACCTTCTCCGTGTCGATCATGGCGACCGGGAGCACGGGCGCGCCGGTGGCGAGCGCCACGCGTGCGAGGCCCCCCGGCTTGCCGCGGTAGAGACGGCCGTCGGGCGAGCGCGTGCCCTCGGGGTAGAGGCCGAACAGCTCGCCGCGCTCGAGGACCTCTATACCGCTCCTGATCGCCGCCTCACCGGCACCGCGCGCGCCGGAGCGGTCCACCGGGAGCTGGCCCACGCCCTTGAAGAAGGCGGCCGTCAGCCGGCCCTTCACCCCCGGTGTGGTGAAGTACTCGGCCTTGGCGATGAAGGTGACCTTGCGGTCGAGGACGGCCGGCAGGAAGAAGGAGTCGGAGAACGACAGGTGGTTACTGGCCAGGATGGCGGGCCCCTCGGAGGGGACGTTCTCCAGGCCCTCCACCCAGGGCCTGAAGGCAAGCTTCAGCGACCCTCCGATGGTGACCTTCATGGCGCCGTACAACAACCGAGTGCCTTCCCTCTGCGTGTGAGTCAGACCCTAACCCGGAGTCCCGTCAATGGCTCCTACGGCCCTGGTCGGTGTCAGTGTGGTCGCGTACGGTGAAGGTCCTGCAACCCGTGTGCAGCCCGTCGACTTCCTCGACCCTTTCCTCGACCCTTTCCACGACTCCGACGACTCTTACGACCGGGAGGCCGAAAGTGCCGCTCCTGACCGGAGCCGAGCCGTATCGCCATGAGGGCGGGGAGGCCGCCGTCCTCCTCTGCCACGGCTTCACCGGTTCGCCTCAGTCGCTGCGCCCGTGGGCGGAGCGTTTCGCCGAGCACGGCCTGACCGTCTCGCTGCCCCTGCTCCCGGGGCACGGCACCCGCTGGGAGGACCTGCGGGCCACCGGCTGGCAGGACTGGTACGCGGAGGTGGACCGCGAGCTGCGACTGCTGCGCAACCGCTGTTCGCGCGTGTTCGTGGCCGGTCTGTCCATGGGCGGCGCGCTGGCCCTGCGCCTGGCCGCGCGGCACGGCGACGCGGTGAGCGGTGTCATGATCGTCAACCCGGCGAACAAGGTGCACGGCGCGGCCGCGCACGCCCTCCCGGTGCTCCGCCATCTCGTCCCCACCACCAAGGGCATCGCGAGCGACATCGCGGACCCGTCGGCCACGGAGGTGGGCTACGACCGGGTGCCGCTGCACGCGGCGCACTCCCTGCGCGCCTTCCTGCGCCTGCTCGACGGCGAGCTTCCCCAGGTCACCCAGCCGCTGCTGCTTCTGCGCAGCCCTCAGGACCATGTGGTGCCGCCCGCGGACTCGGCCCGGATCCTCGGCCGCGTCTCGTCGCTCGACGTGACGGAGATCCTGCTGGAACAGAGCTACCACGTGGCGACGTTGGACCATGACGCGGAGCTGATCTTCCAGGAGAGCACCGCGTTCATCGGGCGGCTCGCACCCGGCGCCGTCAAGGAGCCCGGCCTCGGCATGGAAGGGACGACCACAGGTGGCTGAGCACGACTCGGACCGCGAGGACCGCGAAGGGCGTGAGGACCAGGAGGCGCGCGAGGCAGGTGCGGGCCAGGGGCGTGACGGCGGTGGCCCGGAGCATCAGGGCCAGGACGTTCCGTTCGACGAGGATGCCGCGTGGGAGGCGATCGTCGCCGGGTACGGTGCCGAGCCGCCGGACCCGGCGGGTGCCAAGCCGTTCAAGTCGGTCGAGGATCTGGCGCTGCTGGAGTCCGACACCAACACCGACACCGACACACGTACCGAGGCCGCCGACGACGAGGCACCGGCCGAGGCGCCGACGCGGGCCGGGGACAAACCGGTCAAGCCGCTGGGCGGGTCGGTCGCCTTCGCACCGGGCGTGGGCGGCCCGCGCGACTACAGCGTGTCCGAGCCCTCGGAGGACGACTTCGACGACGGCGACGAGGGCCACTTCGTACCGCCGGAGCCCCCGCCGCTGCCCGAGGCCGACGTCACGTCCAAGTTCGCGTGGCTGGGGGTACTGGGCGGTCCGTTGCTGCTCCTGCTGGCGATCCTGCTCGGCTGGGAGATGACCTGGTGGCTGACCACGCTGTGCATCGGCGGCTTCCTGTGCGGCTTCGCCACGCTGGTGATGCGCATGCGCACGGACGACGAGGACGACGACCCGGGCCGGGGCGCGGTGGTCTGAGGGCGTCCGGGGATCAGACAGCCGGGATTCTGAGGGCGGCCAGGACCGGAAGGTGGTCCGTGGCCGCCCTCAGGTCGGTCTCGGTCACCCCGGGCTGACCGTGCGGCACCCCGCAGCCCAGGACCTCGACGCCCTTGGTGGCGAAGAGCGCGTCGATGCGCTGGTGCGGATCGGCGGGGGTCGAGGTGTACTCGCCGCCCCAGGGCGCCGCCGCCCAGCAGTCCGTCAGCTCCTCGCCCGTCAGCCGACGGAAGGTACGGCCGTCCGGCCGCTCGTTCAGATCGCCGCCGGCGACCGCGTGCTCCACGCCCATCTTGGCGAGCCGGTCCAGGAGCAGGCCGCCCTGTGCGTACCGCTCGTCCTTCTGCAACGACAGATGGCAGCTCAGCACGCCCAGCCGGGCACCGCCGAACCGTACGACGGCGGTGGCGAACCCGCGCCGGTGCAGTCCCGGGGTGAGCGGCAGCAGCACGTCCTCGGTGCGCTCGACGGTCGCCCGCAGGGAACACAGAATCGCGGGACCGGCGGCCGTGGCGCCCCCGGAGAGGATCGCCAGCCCGGAGGCGGAGGCCAGCCGGGCCAGTTTCTTGCGCCACCGGAAGAACCGCGGTGCCTCCTGTACCAGTACCAGATCGGGGGCACAGGCGGTGATCACCTGGGCGAGGGCGGCGGTGTCGTCGCGCATCGACCGGACGTTGTAGCTCAGGACGCGGATCACGGCCGAACCGTCTGACTCGGTCCGGGAGCCGGGCAGCAGCGGGGTCGTCGCCATGCGGATCAAGATACGCCGACCCGCACGATCGGAAGTGCCGTACGGGCCGACAACGGCGCACAACGGACCGGGTCAGTGGCCTGCGGCTTCGCCTTGATCGCTGCTGCACCACATGGCGGGACATGGCCCTCGGCTCCGGAGCGGAGCCGGACCCGGGAACGACGCCGCCCGCCGTGGTCCCGGGAGGGGAGCGGGCGGGCGGCGTCGGGAGCAGGGGGTGTCACATGATGGGGTCGGGTTCCCGGGCCAGGTCGGCCGCCCCCACCAGGCCGGCCTTGTTGCCGAGCTCGGCGGCCCGGACGTCGGCGACGGGGCGCCAGTTGCCGCCCACCAGCCAGCGCTTGTACGACTTGCGGATCGGGTCGAGGAGCAGTTCCCCCTCGTCGGAGAGGCCGCCGCCGACGATGAAGGCGGAGGGGTCGAAGAGGGAGGCCAGGTCGGCCAGGCCGGCGCCGACCCAGCGGGCCAGCTCGCGGTAGGAGTCGACGGCCACCGGGTCGCCCTGGCGGGCGGCCATGGAGACGTGCTTGCCCTCGATGCCCTCGGGGGTGCCGTCGCCGAGGGCGAGCAGCGCCTCCGCGTTCTCCGGGGTCGCGTTGGCGCGCTGGGTGGCGTACCGGACGAGGGCGCGGCCGGAGGCGTACTGCTCCCAGCAGCCCTGCGAACCGCAGCCGCACAGCAGGCCGTCCGGGACCATCCGGATGTGCCCGAACTCGGCGGCCACGCCGAAGTGGCCCCGGCGCAGCTTGTTGCCGATGATGACGCCGCCGCCGAGGCCGGTGCCGAGCGTGATGCAGATGACGTTGCGGTGGCCCTTGCCCGCGCCGAACTTGTACTCGCCCCAGGCCGCCGCGTTCGCGTCGTTCTCCACGACGACCGGGAGACCCACGCGGGCCTCGACCTTCTGCTTCAGCGGCTCCTGGCGCCAGTCGATGTTGGGGGCGAAGTACACCGTCGAGCGCTGGCGGTTGACGTATCCGGCCGCACCGATTCCCACGCCGACGATCTCGTTCCCCGCACGTGCTCCCTCCACCGCGGAGGCTATGGCGTCCACGATGCCGTCGGGCGTGCCCGGGGTCGGCACCTTGTGGACCGAGAGGATGTTGCCGTCCTCATCGACCACGCCGGCCGCGATCTTGGTGCCGCCGATGTCGACGCCGATGGTGAGTCCCATGAATCCCTCAGTTCCGGTCGAGCCCCGCTACCGCCCACGGTACCCGAGGCCCTGGCGTCGGCTTCCCGGTATGGGACTCCTGCGCGGGACCCCGGGGGCCCTTCCGGTGGATCTTCGCCGGGGAGGGCCCCCGGGCCGTCGCCGCTCCTCAGTCCAGGTCGATGCGTTCTCCGCCGGGGCCGGGCTCGTCGCCTCGGTTCCGGCGGCGGTCGTCGCGCGCGTCGCCATCGCTGTCACCGCCGCCGTCGCGCTCCGGGCTCCCGTCCGTGGCGTCCTCGGTGCCCTCGGCTTCCTTGGCCTCGTCCGGGTCCCAGGGGCGGGTGTCGCGGGTGGTCCAGCGGCGCTCCTGGTCCTGGACCGCGGAGCGGTAGGCGGCGAGGAGTTCGTTGCCGGCGGCGGCCAGGTGGTCGAAGACGTCCGGGTTGCGTTCGACGACCGGTTCCACGGCCGCCTTGGCCTGCTGGACGACCTGACGCACCACCTGCTGCGCCGCTGGTCCGGCGACCGCGCCGAACAGCGGCGACCGGCCCCCGGTGAGCTGGTCGAACTTCTCCGCGACCACGTCGACGAGCTTGCGCAGCTCCTCGGCGGCCGACGCGGGGGGCGGTCCGTACTGGGCGCGGCGGCGGACCTTCTCCGCCTCGAGGTCCTCGGCGCACGCCGTCGCCCAGGCGTCCGCGTCGACGGACCGTACGTCGTCGGTGGCGGCCGTGCGCGCGTCGGACGCGGAACCGCCCACGGGCTCGTCCCCGGTGTCTTCGGGTGGGGGGAGCTGTTCGCTCATGACGGACTCCTGACTACGGTCGGCCCTTCCGACGGTACCTGAACGGGGGTGCCGGCTTCACGGGATGCGCGGCCACAGCCGCGGATCCGGCCGGAACCGGATGCGTAGTTCGTCCTCGCGCAGGGCCGCGCCGTCGACGGTGCAGCGGCGCAGCGCGGAGGGCAGCGGGACCGTCCGCCGGAACGGTCCGGCGGTGACGGCGAGTTCGTCGCCGTGCCGGATCAGGTCCAGTTCCTCGCGCCGGGCGCCGGGCAGCGGGATGTGCCAGACCAGGACGCCGTCGTCGGCGAGCCGGTCGGTGATGGGCCACTCGACCGTCGCGGGCCCCGCCTTGTCCCCGGAGGCAGCGGACGCGACGGGCACACCCGGTACGGCGAGCGCGGTCAGGTCGTCCGGGCCGCGCGGGTCGCGGCCGAGGTGGGCGACGGGGCGGACGTCGTACGTCTGGCGCCACTCGTCCAGCGTCTTGCGCTGCTGGGCGACCGGGCCGGCGAGCCAGCTGTCCTCGACGCTCTCGGGCAGTACCCGGCCGGCGACCAGCACGTCGGTGCGCAGTCCGCGCAGGGCGAGGCCGATTCCCGCGGTGCGTACGGCGTCGGCGCCCGCGGGGCCGGGTTCGGCGACCAGCCGTACGGTGGTGTTCCGGTCGGCGAGGACGGCTTCGACGGCGGCCAGTTCGGTGTCCCACCGGGCAGTCGTCCCGTACAGCCATTCCGCGGGCATCGGGACCCCGGCGAGGCGGCCGAGCACGGGGCGCAGGGCGCGGGCCGCCTGGCGTTCCGGCGGGAGCAGCCTGCGCATGCCGCGGCGGAGGTCCTCGGGGAGGGCGAACAGGGCCAGGGCCCGCTCGGCGGGCGGCAGGTCGACGACGAGCAGGTCGTACGCCTCCGCCAGCGCGGCGTCCCGCAGGGCACGCAGCACGGAGAGCTCCTCGGCGCCGGGCAGCGGACCGAACTCCTCGGGGTCGAGCCGGGACGCGCCGAGCAGGTCGAGCGCCGAGGCGGCCCGGTCCTGCAGTGCGGCCAGGTCGGCGCGGAAGTCCTCGCCGGCGTCGACCCGTCGCGCGGTGAGGCCCGGGACGACCTCGACGGGCGCGGCGCCGACGGGCGTGCCCAGCACCGCGCCCAGCGTGTCCGTCCGGTCGGTGCCGAGCAGCAGGACCCGGGCGCCCGCACGGGCGGCGGCGAGCGCGGTGGCCGCCGCGACGGTGGTACGTCCGCTGCCGCCGGGGCCCGTGATCAGGAGGGTGCGCATGAGGGTGAACGGTACCGGTGTACGCGCCCGCGTCCGACCGGCCGGAAGGGCGACAGCGTGCTACTCGGCGCCCGGCTTCCCGCCGGGGCCGGTGTCGGTCCCGGCGTCGGTGCCCGGCTCCTCGCCGGCCTCCACCCGCTTCTTCAGTCCCGCCAGGGCCCGGTCGATGATGACCTTCTCGGCCTTGCGCTTGATCATGCCGAGCATCGGGATCTTGACGTCGACGGTGAGCCGGTAGGTGACCTCGGTGCTGCCCGCGCCGGCCTGCTTCAGGAGGTAGGAGCCGTCCAGGGAGCGCAGCATCTGGGACTTCACCAGCGTCCAGGACACCTCGTGCTCGCCGGTCCAGGTGTACGCGAGGGTCTGGTCGTCCTTGATCGCGCCGGCGTCCATGACGAGGCGTACCTGCTCGGCACGGCCCTGCCCGTCGGTCTCGAGGACCTCCGCCTCCTTCACCTCGCCGGTCCAGTCCGGATAGCGGGCGAAATCGGCGATCACCCCCATGACCTCGGCCGGTGCCGCCTCGATCGTGATGCTCGAGCTGGTGTGTTCCGCCATCGCCGTGGCTCCTCCAGATGCGGGCCGTAGTCGGATCGCCGTGCGCGGCCCACGCGCACGCCCGTGCAACGGAAGGCTATCGCGCACCTCGCCGGCGCAAGTCATCCGACCTGGGACATCCTCACCATTCGAGGACCCAGGGCCGGCCGCGGCTCGCGAAGTGCCCCACGTTCACGCACTCGGTGGCCCCCACCCGCATGCGCCGGACCAGCGGCTGGTGCACGTGCCCGAACAGCGCGTACCGGGGCCGGGTGCGGTGGATGGCGTCCAGCAGGGCGCGGCTGCCGCGCTCGAAACGGCGGGCGACGGTGTCGTACACCAGCTCAGGGACCTCCGGCGGGATGTGCGTGCACAGCACGTCGACCTCGCCGACGGCCTCGATCTTCGCCGCGTACTCCTCGTCACTGATCTCGTACGGCGTGCGCATGGGCGTGCGCAGTCCGCCGCCGACGAAGCCGAAGACCCGGCCGCCGATCTCCACCCGCTCGCCGTCGAGGACGGTGGTGCCGGGTCCGGCGTACTCCGGCCAGAGAGCCGGCATGTCGACATTGCCGTACGTGGCGTACGTGGGGGCGGGGAAGACGGCGAACATCTCGGCGTACTGCTTGCGCACCGCCTTCTCGATCGCCGAGGCGCGGTCCGCGCCGATGCCCGCCCACAGCCGGGCCTGGAAGTCGCGCGCCTCCTCGAAGCGGCGGGCGGTGCGCAGTTCCACGATGCGGTCGGCGTTCTCGATGCCGAACAGGTCGGGAAAGATGCCGCGCGAGTGGTCGGCGTAGTCGAGGAAGAGCACCAGGTCGCCCAGGCAGATCAGCGCGTCGGCGCCGTCACCGGCCGCGGCCAGGTCGCGGACGTTGCCGTGGACGTCGCTGACCACATGAACGCGCATACGGCGGTTTCCGGCCGATGTGGATGCCATGGCGATCAAGCGTAGCCAGAGGGCGGCCCTCGTGAACAGTGGCGGCCGGACCTGCGGTTACTGGTTCCCTCCCCAGGGGTGGACTACTGTGCGCGATGGCAATCAACCCGTTCACCGACTTGTGTGACGCAGCGAACATCTCCCCTGGCCCCCTGTCGTTCCAGCCATACCGGCGGGTAACGTCCGGGCAGTCCACTCGTGCTCAGGATTTCAACAGGTGAATCCCCGAGCACCCGCCCGAGCCTTGGACCGCGCTGTCGTCGCATCGCACACCGTCGTGGCACCGGCGCCCTAAGAGGAGCAGCAGTCTTGCGCGAGTTCAGCCTTCCGGCTTTGTACGAGGTCCCCGCGGACGGCAATCTGACCGACATCGTCCGTAGAAACGCCGCGCAGCACCCCGATGTCGCCGTCATGGCCCGCAAGGTCGCCGGTGTGTGGCAGGACGTGACGGCCACCGCCTTCCTCGCCGAGGTGCGGGCGGCCGCGAAGGGACTCATCGCCTCCGGCGTCCAGCCCGGCGACCGGGTCGCCCTGATGTCGCGCACCCGCTACGAGTGGACGCTGCTCGACTTCGCGATCTGGAGCGCCGGAGCGGTCACGGTGCCGGTGTACGAGACGAGTTCGGCGGAGCAGGTCGCCTGGATCCTCAGCGACTCCGGCGCCACCGCCTGTGTGGTGGAGTCGGACGCCCACGCGGCCACGGTCGAGTCGGTGCGCGACCGGCTGCCCGCGCTGAAGCACGTATGGCAGATCGACGGCGGCGACGGCGGCGCGATCGGGGAACTGGGCCGCCTGGGCCGGGACGTCACCGACGAGACGGTCGAGGAGCGCAGCTCCGTCGCGGGCGCCGACGACCCGGCGACCATCATCTACACCTCCGGGACCACCGGCCGCCCCAAGGGCTGTGTGCTCACCCATCGCAGTTTCTTCGCCGAGTGCGGCAACATCGTGGAGCGGTTGCGTCCGCTGTTCCGTACCGGCGAGTGCTCGGTGCTGCTCTTCCTCCCGCTGGCGCACGTCTTCGGCCGGCTGGTGCAGATCGCGCCGATGATCGCGCCGATCAAGCTGGGCTGCGTCCCCGACATCAAGCAACTCACCGACGAACTGGCCTCGTTCCGGCCGACGCTGATACTGGGCGTGCCGCGGGTCTTCGAGAAGGTCTACAACTCCGCGCGTGCCAAGGCACAGGCCGACGGCAAGGGCCAGATCTTCGACAAGGCGGCGGACACCGCGATCGCGTACAGCAAGGCGCTGGACACGCCGTCGGGGCCGTCCCTCGGCCTGAAGATCAAGCACAAGGTGTTCGACAGGCTCGTGTACGGCAAGCTGCGCGCGGTACTCGGCGGCCGCGGCGAGGCCGCCATCTCCGGCGGTGCCCCGCTGGGCGAGCGCCTCGGCCACTTCTTCCGCGGCATCGGCTTCACGGTGCTGGAGGGCTACGGTCTCACCGAATCCTGCGCGGCCACCACGTTCAACCCCTGGGACCGGCAGAAGATCGGCACGGTCGGGCAGCCGCTGCCCGGGTCGGTGGTCCGCATCGCCGACGACGGCGAGGTGCTGCTGCACGGCGAACACCTGTTCAAGGAGTACTGGAACAACCCGGCCGCGACCGCGGAGGCGCTCGCCGACGGCTGGTTCCACACCGGTGACATCGGCACCCTCGACGAGGACGGATATCTGCGGATCACCGGCCGCAAGAAGGAGATCCTCGTCACGGCGGGCGGCAAGAACGTCGCCCCGGCGGTGATCGAGGACCGGATCCGCGCGCACGCTCTGGTCGCGGAGTGCATGGTCGTCGGCGACGGGCGGCCGTTCGTGGGCGCGCTGGTCACGCTCGACGAGGAGTTCCTGGGGCGCTGGGTGACGGAGCACGGGAAGCCCGAGGGGTCGACGGCGACGTCACTGAGCGAGGACCCCGAGCTGCTTGCCGCGATCCAGGCGGCTGTCGACGACGGGAACGCGGCGGTTTCCAAGGCGGAGTCGGTGCGGAAGTTCCGGGTGCTGCCTTCGCAGTTCACGGAGGAGTCGGGGCATCTGACTCCGTCGTTGAAGCTGAAGCGGAATGTGGTGGCGAAGGACTTCGCCCATGAGATCGAGGCGATCTACGCGAAGTAGGGCTCCGGGCCGGCCGGCGGTTGACGGCTGACGGTGGTCACGGCGCGGGCTCCCTGTGGTACGGGGCCCGCGTTGTGGTGTGTGGTGCGGATGGGTGAGGTGGGGCTTTTTCCGCCCCCGCCTCCGCCCCCGCCGTCCCGTCCCGTTCCCGGGGGCGCTGTCCCGGACCCCCGCTCCTCACATGCCGGAGGGGCCGGATCTCCCCGAAGCCGGTTACAGCAAGGTCTTCAGGGTTTCCGCCAAAAGGTCCCAGCGCCATTTCTCCTCGACCCAGGCCCGGCCCCGCTTCCCCATGCGGTGGCGGAGTTCGGGGTCGGCGAGGAGGGTGATGATGCGGTCGGCGGACTCGGCGGGGGTGTCGCCGCGGACGACCCAGCCGCTCTCGCCGTCGAGGACCGCGTCGGGGGCGCCGCCGGAGTCGCCGGCGACGACGGGCAGGCCGGTCGCGGAGGCCTCCAGGTAGACGATCCCGAGCCCTTCGACGTCCAGTCCCCCGCGCCGGGTCCTGCACGGCATCGCGAAGACGTCGCCGGCGCCGTAGTGGGCGGGCAGCTCGGACCAGGGCACGGCTCCGGTGAAACGGACCGATCCGGCCACTCCGGTGTCGTGCGCGAGGCGGCGCAGGTCGCTCTCGTAGGGCCCGCCGCCGACGATCAGCAGGACGGCGTCAGGCTCGGCGGCGAGGATCGCCGGCATCGCGCGGATCAGCGTGTCCTGTCCCTTGCGCGGCACCAGCCGGGAGACGCAGACGACCACCGGACGGTTCGTCAGGCCGAGCCGGGCCCGGACCTCGGGGCCGCCGGAGCCGGGATGGAAGGTTTTTTCGTCGACCCCGGGCGGCAGTTGCACCATCCGCGAGGCCGCCTCGGGCGTGAGCGCGCCGGCGATCCGCGAGCGCGTGTACTCACCGAGGTAGGTGATCGTGTCCGTGGACTCCCCGATCCGGCGCAGCAGTTGCCGGGCCGCGGGCAGCTGGGCCCAGCCCGCCTCGTGGCCGTGGGTGGTGGCCACGATCCGCTCGGCGCCCGCCCGGCGCAGCGCCGGTGCCATCAGTCCGAGCGGCGCCGCCGCACCGAACCAGACCGAGGTGCACCCGTGTTCGCGCAGCAGCCCGACGGCCTGCCGGGTCGCCTGCGGGGTCGGCAGCAGCATCGGTGTACGGGCGCGTACGACGGTGAAGGGCTGCTCGGCGTCGAAGGCGGCGGTCGCCCGGACGCCCTCCCGGGAGCGTTTCCAGGTCGAGGCGTACACGACGAGCTGCGCGGGATCGAGGCGCAGCGCCATGTTGTGCAGAAACGCCTGGATACCGCCCGGCCTGGGCGGGAAGTCGTTGGTCACGATCAGGGTCTTGTGCATCGGGGCAGACCCTACCGAACCGGTGTGTCCGGGCCGTGGGCACGGGGGGCCGCTGTGGCACCCTCTCAGGGGCGCGGGACATCAGGGCCGCAGACGGACGCGCACGGACGCGCACGGACGGGCACGGACGGGCAGGGACGGGCAGGGATCACGTGGAGACGGTGGACACGACGGGCTCGCACGGCTCCCCGGCTCGGCTGCCGGTGCGCCGGCAGGCGGTGTTCCGGCCTCTGCTGCTGTGGGCACTGACGAGAGCGCTGCTGCTGTTGTTCGTCCTGAAGGTGATCGTCTTCCCCGGCCCGGACGTCACCAGCGACGTGTCCGTGATCTACCAGGGCTGGTACGACGTCCTGCGTGCCGGAACGTTCCCGCTGGACGACGTCACCTGGCAGTACCCGCCCGCGGCGGCGCTGGCGATCCTCTCCCCCGGTCTGCTGCCGTTCCTGGAGTACGCGACGGCGTTCTTCGTCCTGGTGTGCCTCGCCGACCTGGCCACCCTGGCCCTGCTGCTGCACGCGGGCGGCCGGCCGGGCCGGACCCGGCTCGGTGCCTGGGTGTGGGTGGCGGGCGTGCCGCTCCTCGGGCCGACGGTGTACGCCCGCTATGACGTGATGGTGACCGCGGTGGCGGTGGCCGCGCTGCTGGCCGGACCCCGGCGTCCCCGGCTGCTGGGGGCGCTGGCGGCGTTCGGCGCGCTGCTGAAGGTGTGGCCGGCGATGCTGCTGCTCGGTGTCCGCCGGCGTTCCGCCTGGATGTCGGCCGTGGTGACCGTGGTCGGTGCGGCGGCCGTGTTCGCGGCACTGATGCCGGGCGCGTTCGCGTTCCTGGGTTTCCAGCGCGACCGGGGCACGGAGGTGGAGTCGCTGGGCGCGCTGGTCTTCCATGTCGCCCGGCATTACGGCTGGGACGGCGAGGTGCTGCTGAACTACGGCTCGGTGGAGTTCCTCGGCCCGTCCGTGGACCGGGTCAGCGCGGGCGCGATGTTCCTGAGTGGGGCGGCGCTGGCCTGGCTGGTGCTGTGGCGGCTGCTGGCCCGCCGTTTCGAGCCGCACACCTTCGTCGACGCCGCGTTCGTGGCGGTGCTGATGTTCACCACCACCAGCCGGGTGATCAGCCCGCAGTACGTGGTGTGGCTGGTCGGGCTCGCCGCGGTCTGCCTGTGCCATCGCGCGAGCCGGATGCGGGTGCCGGTGGCCCTGGTGCTGGTCGCGTCGTTCGTGACGGTGCTGGAGTTCCCGCTGTGGTTCGCGCACGTCGTGGCCAGCGACGCGCTCGGTGTCACCCTGCTGTTCGTGCGCAACGGCCTGCTGGTGGCGGCCACGTTCCTCGCCGCCCGCACGCTGTGGCGCTCGACGGTCACGCACGGGCTCCCGGTCGCCCCGGTACCCGCTTCGGCGGCCCGCGCCACGAAGACGCCGGTCTCCCCCTGACCCTCTCGTCGGTCCTGCCCCGAGGCTGCTATGTCGTGTCAAGCTGCTTGAGCGATTTCTTCGACGTTGCCGAGTCGGCTCCGGTCGGAACGCTCAAGGATCTTGAAGATCTGGCGGCAGACCACCCGCTTGAGGCATCGCTGCGCATCGCGGGAGGTCTTTCCTTCGGTGATCTTGCGTGCGACGTACGTCTTCGTAAAGGGATCGAGTCGCGTCCTGATCAGGGTGATGGTGTGCATGGCCCGGTTGAGCTGCCGGTCACCGCTGCGGTTGAGCCGGTGTCGGTTGTGTTTTTCGCGGTCCCGCAAGAGGGCCGCCGGCCTCCGGGCCCGACATGACTGTCGCCCCCCTGTCGAAGGCATGACCTGGGGGGGTGTCACCGGGCCCGGGAGGTGCCGTCAAAGACGCTGATGAGAGGTCCGGCCACCCCCCTTCCCCTTCCCCTTCCCCTTCCCCTTCCCCTTCCCCTTCCCCTTCCCCTGGTCCGGTGCCGGTGCCGGTGCCGGTGCCTCAACCGAACTGCTCGCGCAGGTAGGCCTGCCATCGCATGGTGAACTCCTCCGGCGTGGTGCCGAGGACCCGCCGCATCGCGTCCTCCACCGCGCCCTCCCGTTGCCCGTGCGCGCCCACGGCCCGGTAGAAGGCGCCGAGCCGTTCCTCGCCCCAGTGCTCGGCGACGAGGCGGCAGGCCATCCAGCCGCTCTCGTAGGCGTGGGCGAGGCCGTCGGCATCCGCGGTGAAGCCGAAGTCGTCGTCGGTCGGCAGCCCGGAGGGCACCTCGCCGTGGCGCACCGCGCGGGCGAGTTCCGGTGCCGCCTCGGCCGGGACGCGGTCGCCGCCCCGGTAGCCGACCCAGTCGGCGAAGCCCTCCGACAGCCACAGCGGGGTCGCGGCGGTGGTGTGGGCGCGGGTGGCGACATGGGCGGTCTCGTGGGTGACGACGACCTGCCGGCCCGAGTCCCCGAGCAGTCCGAAGGCGTCCGGGTTCACGATGACCCGGTCCGCGGGCGCCTGTGCGTCGGCTCCGGTCTCGCCGGTGGTGACGGCCGCGATGCCCCGGTAGGAGGAGGCGGGCGAGCCCAGCAGTCCCGCCATGTCCTCCAGGGACCCCGGGACCAGGACGACGACACGCCGCGCCCAGCCGGGTCCCCACGCGTCCGACACGGCGGGCACCGCCCGGTCGGCCAGCGCCGCGTAGTCGCGCAGCTTCACATCGGGCTGCCCGACGCCGAGCACCAGGCTCCGTTCTCCGTGCACGGCGCGCACCGCGCCCTGGTCCCACAGCTGGCGGCCGGACTTCCCGGCCGGCCGGTCGGAGACGACGGCCCACCGGCCGTCCTCGTCCCGGCTCAGGCGCAGGGTGCGGGCGGTGGTGACGGGGGCCGCCCGGTCGTAGCCCGCGACGCGGTAGCCGAGGTCGGCTTCGACGGTGGCGGTGTCGCCGGTGCGGCGCACGGCGTTGACCCGATAGCTCCAGTCGGCCAGCGGCACCTCGCGCAGGCTGTCGTATCCGGCCCGGGTGCCGGTACGGGCGTAGGCAGCGGCGTCCTGGCCGAGGACGGCGTCGGCCCGCCGGTCGAGCAGGGCCTGCACCTCGGCGCGGGCACTGTCGACGGCGGGCCCCTGGCCGCACGCGACCAGGGAGACGAGCAGGGAGACGAGCGCCAGGCACCGCACCGCCGCCACCGGCGCTCCGGGCGCCCACCTTCGACCAGCCACCCTTGTGAGGGTACGGGCGCTGGGCCGTTCGGGTCAGACCGCCTTGGCCGACAACTCCGGCCGCCCCCTCACGACCGGCCGCCCGCTCCGGTCAGACCCTGGTGACCGACGAGACGGGCATCATCCCGACCGGGTCGTAGCGGACGGGGGCACCGGGGTAGGGCGCGTGGATCACCTGGCCGTTGCCCACGTACATGCCGACGTGGGTGGCGTCGGCCCGGTAGACGACCAGGTCGCCGGGGCGGGCCTGGGAGAGCGGGACCCGCGTGCCGGCGTACCGCTGGGCCTGCGAGGTCCGCGGGAGGGCGATCCCGGCCTGCGCGTACGACCACTGCATCAGACCGGAGCAGTCGAAACCGGAGGGCCCGTTGGCGCCCCAGGCGTAGGGCTTGCCGAGGGCGGAGCGGGCGGCGGTGACGGCGGCTGCCGCGCGGCCGGAGACGGCGGTGGCGCCGTCCGGACCGGGCAGGCCGGGCAGGTCCGCGTCGTGGCCGGAGCGGGTGGCCCTCTCGTGGGCGGCGCGCTCGTCCTCGGGGAGGGCGTCGAGCAGCCGCCGGGCTTGGGCGAGTTTGCGCTCGACCGTCTTCTTGTGGGCGGCGACCGCCTTGCGGCTGCGGTCCAGCTCGCCCAGCTTGCGGGAGGCCTCCGCACGGTCCTGGTCCAGGGTGCGCACGGCCTCCTGGAATCCTCTCAGCTCGCCGGCCTGGCGGGCGGTGAGCCGGTCGAGCACCGAGGCCCGCTCGAGGTAGTCCTCGGGATCGTCGGAGAACAGCAGCGCGAGGGACGGGTCGAGCCCGCCGGAGCGGTACTGGGCGCCGGCCAGCGAACCCAGCGACTCCCGCATGCCGTTGACGCGCTCCTGCTGCCGGGCGATCTCGTCCTGGACCGCGTTGACCTGCCCCCGCAGGGTGTCCGCGCGCTCGTCGGCCTTGTTGTACGCCTCGGTCGCCCGCTCGGCCTCCGCGTAGAGGCGGTCCACCTCTGTCCTGAGGTCCTCGTGCGGGGTGGCCGTGGCCGGGACGGCGCCGAGGGCGGCTGCCGCCACGGACAGGAGGCCTACGGCGACGGTGGTGCCCCGGTCGGGACCGGGGGACGGTGCTGGGCGGCGATGGGACCCCACGGGGAACCGCGCTCCTTCCGCTGACGGACGGGGAAACGCGGGAGACAGTAGCCGTGGGGCGGGCGGCCGACCAACGGCCTCGGCGGCCACGCACGGTGACGCCCCGCCTCTGACGCAGGTCACAGGCGGGGCGCGGGCCGGTCGGCGGGGGCGCGATTCCCCCGAACGGGGGCACGCGACGGAACGTCAGACGCGGACGCCGAACATGAACGGGCCGCCGATGGTGTTCATCGACTCGTAGCGGACGACGGTGCCGCTGCGCGGGGCGTGGATGATCTGGCCGTTGCCCGCGTAGAGACCCACGTGGTGCAGGTCGTTGAAGAAGAAGACCAGGTCGCCGACCTGTAGCTGGCTGGTCGAGTAGATCTTGGCACCCGCGCCGGTCTGTGACTCGGAGGTACGCGGGATGGAGACGCCGGCCTGGGCGTAGGCCCAGGAGGTGAGGCCCGAGCAGTCGTAGGAGGACGGGCCGGTGGCGCCGTAGACGTACGGGGAGCCGAGCTTGCTCTGGGCGGCGGCGAAGGCGGCGCCGGCGCGGCCGGAGCCGCTCCCGACCGGGCTGGAGGTACCGGTGCTGGTGTCGGTGGCGGCGATGGCCTCGCGCTCGCTGGCGCGGGTGGCGCGGTCCTCCTCCTCGGCGAGCTGTGCCTTCTCCTCGGCGGTGAGGGTGTTGAGCAGCTTCTGCGCGGCACCGAGCTTGCTCTGGACTTCCGTCTTCTTCTTGCCCAGTTCGGTGCGGGTGGAGGAGAGGTCCTTGAGCTTCTCGGAGGCCTCGGAGCGCTGCTGGGCGAGCTCGCGCTGCTTCTCCTGGATCTCCTTGAGCGCGTCGACCTGCTGGGTGCTCAGCTGGTCGAGGGCGGACGCCTTGTCGAGGTAGTCGTCCGGGTCGGCGGAGAGGAAGAGCTGGAGCGAGGGGTCGATGCCGCCGCTGCGGTACTGGGCGCTGGCCATCGACCCGAGGCCGTCGCGCAGCTCGTTGAGCTCCTGCTGGCCCTTGGCGACGTTGTCCTGGATCGTGGAGATCTCCTTCTGGAGCTTCTCCTGCTTCTCCTTGGCGCCGTTGTACTTCTCGGTGGCCTGCTCCGCCTGCTCGTAGAGCTTGTCGACCTTGGCCTTCACCTCGCCCTTGCTCGGCTTCTCGCTGGGGGCCGCGTTGGCGGCCTGCGAGCTCAGGACGACGGCAGCTGCGGCAGCGGTGGTGAGCACTGTGACACGTGCCCGGTTCGGCTGCTTGGGACGACGGTGGGACGCCACGGAGGCGAGCTCCTTCTTCCTCCAGCCGCCTACCGAGACGCCGGTGGGCGGGGCCTCCGCCGTCGCCACCCCATGTGAACGATCACCCGAGCGGAGGTTCGAGGTCTGACCCTAGTGATTCTCTTGTGATCAGTTCAAATCCTCGGACATGAATTCTCGGTCACAGTATGTTTCTTTGCCTTCAACTCACCTGCAGTGATACTTCCTTGACGCTACGTTGCGTCAATACCGCGCCAATTCGGGCAATCAGCGGGTACGTTACGGTTGGGGCTTACGTTCCGGATGGGATGTAGCGCACTTTGCGCCCCCCGGGGCCGGCGCGGGCCGCTACGCCCGGGAGAACCGCTTCAGCAGGACCGCGGAGGCGACCGGGCGGGCGCCCGCGCGGGCGACTCCGTCGGCGACCTCACGATCGGTGGAGACGACGATGACGGGCCGCCCCGGCGGCTCGGCGCGGACCAGCTGGCGGATCAGCTCGTCGGCGGTGACGCCCGGTTTGGAGAACAGCACACGCACCCCGCGCGGCGGCGCGAGCAGGACGGGAGCGGCCAGTTCGGCCCCGTCGAAGACGCAGGTCACCTCGGCGCCGGTCTGCGCGGCGAGCTGGGCGAGCTGGCCCAGGACCCTCAACCGCTGCCTCTCCAGGGGCATCTGGGGATAGCCGGTCTTGGTCACGTTGTAGCCGTCGACGACGAGATGCGCCTGCGGCAGCGCCAGCAATTGGTCGAGGACGGCCGGGTCACCCTCGGACAGCGCGCGGGCGGCGATGTCCCTGGGGGTCATGCTGCCGGGCTCGACGGCGTCCACGGTCTCGGCGGGCCGGACGGACACGGGAGGCAGCGCGAGTTCGCGACGGAGCCCCTGGGCGGCGTCCAGCACGGTGTCCAGGAGCAGCCGTACCCGCATGTCCTCGACGCTGCGCCCCTCGCGGGCGGCCCGGCGGGCGGCCTCCAGAGCGGCCTCCGACTCGCCGAGGCGCGCCTTGAGCCGCCGGGACTCGCTCTCGGCGGCGGACACCTGGGCCTGTCCGTCCGCGCGGACGGCGTCCATCTCGCCCTGCAGTTTGCGCAGCGCGGCCGCACCGCGCTTGACGTCGCTGAGCGCGGACCGCAGCTTGCGGTGCAGGGAGTCCGCTTCCTTCCTGGCGGCTTCCAGGTCGGTACGCAGCCGCTCGGTCTCGGACCTGGTGTGCTCGCGGGCACGGGCGAGTTCCCCGCGCAGCCGCTCCAGCTCGGCCCGGGTCTCCTCGTCGGCGCGCTCGGCGTCGGCCCGCTGGGCCTCCTCACCGGCGGCGGTCACCAGTTTCACCCAGCCGGGCGGTCGCATGACGTAGGCCGCGGCCGCCACATCCAGCGGGTCCGCGGCCGGGGGCGGGGAGCCTGAGTCGAGAGCGCCGGCCAGTTCCGGCTGGGCCTCTCTCAGCCGCTCCCCGATGCGCTGACGGAACAGCGGATCGGTCTCCAGGGCGGCGGCCATCGCGTTGCCGGCGAACTTGACGCGGCGGGTCGGGGTGAACCGGGCGTACTGCCTGAGCTGGGCGGGCAGCTCGGAGACGGTCAGTCCGCCGAAGCCGTCGGAGACGATCTGGACGACCCGGCGGCGCACGCCATCGGGCAGCGGACGGTCGAACACCTCGGCGGTGCCGTCCTCCGACCCCCCGTCCGCGGTCTCCACCATCCGTCACACCCCATGCCTGTGTCCGACCCCGCTTACGGGGTCTCCTGGGCGGGGCCCGCTCCCTCAGGAGCCGGCGCCCGGCCTGTCGACGAGTTCCACCTGATCCACGGCGTTGCACCAGCGGCACCGCACCGACTCGATCGTCTCACCGAGGACCTCGCGCTCCTCGACCTTCGGCTCCCCGGCCAGGTCGAGGTGGACGTACTCCACGACCTTGGACGAGCGGGTCACGTCGAAACGGGTGAGGTTGCCGCAGAGGGTGCAGCGCCACCGCGTCGAGGCAGTCGGCAGGGGAACCGTCATCGTGGCTGTTCGCCTTCCTTCCAGTGTCCGTGACGTGCCGGGCACCCGGCGCGTCTGGCACATAACCCTACGGCCTGGCAGGTCTTCGCCGCCCGCCCCTCCACGGCGGCGAGGCGGTCTGTGCGGTTGCGTCCGGTTACGTCATGCTCTGTGTTCATGACCCGCAACTGGGGCGCGGCGGCTGCCGGGGCGCTGAGGCGTCTGCCGGCACCGGTGACCCACACCCTCATCGCCGTGTGCTGCCTGGTTTTTCTGACCGGGCCGGCCTCGGGACTCGATCCGGGGTACGGGACCGGAGACGAGCTGCTCGCCGCGCAGCGTGGCTACTTCCACCACTGGGGCGTGATTCCCGCAGACGTGTTCGAAGGGTCCCCGTGGAGTGCCCTTGCTCCGGCCACGGCCCTGTTCGTCCACGGCAGTTGGGTGCATCTGCTCGGCAACATGCTCTTCCTCCATGTCTTCGGGACGATGACCGAGGAACGAATGGGCCGCCTGCGGTTCACCCTGTTCTACGTCGGCTGCGGGTACCTCGCCCTGCTCGGGTACGCCGCCGCCAACGCGGACTCGGAGCAGTCCCTGGTCGGCGCCTCGGGGGCGATCTCGGGGGTCCTCGGCGCGTTCCTCTTCCTGTTTCCCCGGGCGCGGGTGACCAGTCTGCTGCCGTTCCTGTTCTTTCTGCCGGTGCGCTTCCCCGCCTGGGTGGTGCTGCCGTTCTGGGTGGCGCTGCAGTGGCTGGCGGCGGGGCAGGCCTCCGACGGGCCGGGGGTGGCGTATCTGGCGCACCTGGTGGGCTTCGGGCTGGGCTTCTGCTGGGCGTGGGCGCGTTTCACGGTGGCGACTACAGTGAGAAGCGCACCGGCTCCGGCCCCCGAGGGAGAGAACCAGCAGTGATCACCGCGATCGTCCTCATCAAGACCAGCGTGGACCGGATCCCCGAGATCGCGGAGCGGATCGCCGCGCTGGACAGCGTCAGCGAGGTCTTCTCCGTCACCGGGACCTATGACCTGATCGCCATGGTCCGGGTCAAGGAGCACGAGGACCTGGCGGAGGTCATCCCGGGCCGGATCAACAAGATCCCGGGCGTGGAGGGGACGGACACGCACGTGGCGTTCCGCACGTACTCGCAGCACGACTTGGAGGCCGCGTTCGCCATCGGCCTGGACAGCTGAGCGGACCGACCCGAACGGGGAGGCCGAGCGCGGGGAGGGCTGACACGCCCGAGACGGCCGAGACGCCTTGCTGAGGCCTCTGAGACGTGCCCGGCGTGGACGCGTTCCACGGCATCCTCCCTGGCCCGCGGCGCCGAACTCCTCACCGACGCCACGGAACGCGCCTTGCGCGTGATCGTTCCGGGCACTCGCCTGCCCGCCCCCGCCGTCCGGCGGGCGGTGCCCGGCGGGACGCACGTACCGGGGCGGGCGACCGGGGCTCAGGCGGAGGTGTCCGGCACGCAGCGGCCGTCGACCGTCCGGTAGCTCCAGCGGGCGCCGCCGCGCACGAGCTCCCGGACGGCGCGGACGAAGCGCTCCACGTGTTCGTCCGGCGTGCCCGCGCCGAAGCTGACACGGATCGCGTTGAGGGACGTCCCGCCGGGCGCCGCCTCGGGGGCGCCGCACTCGCCCTGGTCCTGCGGATCGCCGCCGAGCAGGGCGCGCAGCAGCGGGTGGGCGCAGAACAGTCCGTCCCGTACGCCGATGCCGTACTCGGCGGAGAGGGCCGCGGCGAAGTGGGAACTGTTCCAGCCGTCGACGACGAAGGAGAGCACACCGACGCGCGGCGCGTCGTCCCCGAACAGGGACAGGAACCGCACCTCGGGCACGTCCGCGAGCCCGTTCCGTACGGTGCGGACCAGCCGCTCCTCGCGGGCGGCCAGCGCGCCGAACCCGGCCTCGCCGAGCGCCTTGCAGGCCGAGGCGATGGCGTAGGCGCCGATGACGTTGGGCGAGCCGGCCTCGTGGCGGGCGGCGCTGTCGTGCCACTCCACCTCCACTCCCCCGTCCTCGCGCCGGGTGACCTTGCGGCTGGCGCCGCCCCCCGCGAGGTAGGGCTCGGCCTCCCGCAGCCAGTCGGCGCGGCCGGCCAGGACGCCGGCGCCGAACGGGGCGTACAGCTTGTGCCCGGAGAAGGCGACCCAGTCGACGTCCAGCCCGCGCAGGCTCACCGCGTGGTGCGGGGCGAGCTGGGCGGCGTCCAGGACGATCCGGGCGCCGTGCGCGTGGGCGGCGGCGGCCAGCTCGCGCACGGGCCACAGCTCGCCGGTGACGTTGGAGGCACCGGTGACGCAGAGCAGGGCGGGGCCGTGGGGGTCGCGGGCGGCGAGGGCGTGTTCCAGGGCCCGTACGGCCCGCTCCGGGCTGTCCGGGGCGTCGAGGAAGGTGACGCGGGCGCCGCGCCAGGGCAGCAGGGCGGCGTGGTGCTCGCTCTCGAAGACGAAGACCTGGCAGTCGTCCGGGAGCGCGGCGGCGAGCAGATTGAGCGAGTCGGTGGTGGACCGGGTGAAGACCACCTGGTCTCCGGCGCGGCAGTCGAGGAACTCGGCGACGGTCCGGCGGGCGTTCTCGAACAGCTCGGTGGAGAGCTGGGAGAGGTACCCGGCGCCGCGGTGGACGCTGCCGTAGTAAGGCGCGTACGCGGCCACGTCGTCCCACACGCGCTGGAGCGCCGGGGCACTGGCGGCGTAGTCGAGCGCGGCGTAGGTGACCTCCCCGCCGGTGACGAGCGGAACGGTGACGTCCCGGCCGAGTACGGGCAGCGGAGCGCAGCCGGACGGGCCGTCGGCGGCGGAGACGCGGGGTGCGGAAGCGGCAGCGGCAGGGGCGGCGGAGACGGTGGAAACAGACATGGCTGAACTCCCGTGAAAGCAGGCGGAACCACCACGCGAGCGCGCACCGCTCGAGCGTGGGAGAAAGGGAAGGAGAATCTGCGAAGGCGGGGTTCCACGGCCTCGGGCGGCCGGCGGAAACGCCTTGGGGCCTGTCCGACACATACCCGTCGTCCGCCCGGAGGGCGGGCTCCGCGGCGTCCGGTGCGTGCGATCGCAAGGCGCCGGAGCGTCCTCGACGGAGGTCCCCCTGCTCGAAGGGTTCGGGGGAGTGCGTGCCGGGCTCGCGGGGCAGGCGGGGATCGGTCAGGCAGGCCCTAACGCATTCGCTTGCTCACGGAAGGCTCCCTCGAACGACCAGGACCCCTGGCGTGTCACTCGATCGAGTGCGAGGGGTCCGCGCTTGCCGCGAGCCCTGCTGCTCACGGCCTGGTCCTCACCCGGGGCACCCCGCCACGGACGGAGGGTTGCCGGACAGCCGGCCGGGGCCTGATGGCTGTCGCTCATGACCTGGTCCCAGATCTTGCCAACACAGCCCCGTACGCGCAAGGCGCGGTCCGGATCCTGGACGGATCCGGACCGCGCCGGTGCCTCGGAACGTACGGCTCACGCGTTGCTGACCAGCACCCAGCGCTCCAGAACCCGCCGGGCGGCGCCCGAGTCGATCGATTCGGCGGCCCTGGCCATCCCTGCCCGGATCTGCTCCGCCAGCGTCCCGGTGCCCGGTTCGAGCGCCACCAGCGCCGCCGCCGAGTTCAGCAGCACCGCGTCCCGCACCGGGCCGTGCTCGCCGTCCAGCACCCGCCGGGCGACCTCCGCGTTGTACGACGCGTCGGCGCCGCGCAGGGCCTCCAGCGGCACGGGCTCGATGCCGACGTCGCGCGGGTCGAAGCGCTCCTCGGTCACCTTCCCGTCCCGGACCACCCACACCGTCGAGGGGCCGGTGGTGGTCAGCTCGTCGAGGCCGTCGTCGCCGCGGAACACCAGCGAGGAGTGGCCGCGTTGGGCGAACACGCCGGCCATGATCGGAGCCATCCTCGGGTCGGCGACCCCGACGGCCTGGGCCCTGACCCGGGCCGGGTTGGCCAGCGGGCCGAGGAAGTTGAACACCGTCCGGATGCCCAGCTGTCCTCGCGCGGCCGCCACATGGCGCAGCGCCGGGTGGAACTTCACCGCGAAGCAGAAGGTGATCCCGGCCTCCTCGGCGACCTCGGCGACCCGCCGCGGAGTCAGCTCCAGGTTGACGCCGAGCTTCTCCAGGACATCGGAGGCGCCGGACGCGGAGGAGGCGGCCCGGTTGCCGTGCTTGACGACCTTCGCCCCGGTGCCGGCGATGACGATGGAGGACATCGTGGAGATGTTCACCGTCTTGGCGCCGTCGCCGCCGGTGCCGACGATGTCGACGGTCTCCCCGGGCACCTCGATGCCGAGGGCGTGGTCGTACATCGCCCGGACGCAGCCGGTGATCTCCTCGACGGTCTCGCCCTTGGCCCGCAGGGACACGGCGAACCCGGCGATCTGCGCGTCGGTGGCCTCACCGCGCATGATCAGGTCCATCGCCCAGGCGGTGTCGTCGGCGGACAGGTCGTGGCCGTCGAGCAGGCCGTTCAACAGGGCGGGCCAGGAGCGGCCCGCCGCGGTGTTGCCTCCTGCGGGGGTCACAGCGCTCATCAGCCGCTCCTGGGTCCTCGACGTCTTCGACAGACGGATGGGTAGGGGTTTCGTCCCCACCCTATCGATCCCGGGGCACGACGAAGGGCCCCCGTCCGGTCCTCGGACGGGGGCCCTTCGCAGTCGTGTGGCGACTCGGTTGCCCGGTAAGGCGGTTGAGGCGGTGCGGGGATCAGTGGTGGCCGTGGCCGCTCGTGATCTCCTGGTACTCCTCGACGGTCGGCTTCGGAATCTGGGACTCCTCGCCGTAGTAGCCCTTGCTGAGCTTGGCGCGCAGCTTCTCGAGCGGCTTCACCTTGCGCTCGACACCGTTCTCGTCGACGAGCGGGCCGATCTCGGCCGGCTGGTACTGCTCGTGCGCCGTGAGGGTGTACAGCTGCTCCTGGCTGAGCGGCTCGTGGACCTCGATGAACTCACCGTGCGGCAGGCGCTTGATGATGCCCGACTCGCGGCCGTGCAGCACCTTGTCCTTGTCCCGGCGCTGGAGGCCGAGACAGATCCGCTTGGTGATGATGAACGTGACCACCGGTACGACGAAGAAGCCGACGCGCACGAACCAGGTGATCGCGTTGATCGACAGGTTGAAGTGCGTCGCCCACAGGTCGTTGCCGCCGCCGACGAGGAGCACGAAGTACCAGGCCATCCACGCGACGCCGAAGGCGGTGCGGGTCGGCGCGTTGCGCGGGCGGTCCAGGATGTGGTGCTCGCGCCTGTCGCCGGTGATCCAGGACTCGATGAACGGGTAGACCGCGATGGACACCAGGACCAACGGGAAGATCATCAGCGGGACGAACACGCCCAGGGCGAGCGTGTGGCCCCAGAAGTTGATCTCCCAGCCCGGCATCACACGGACCAGGCCCTCGGAGAAGCCCATGTACCAGTCGGGCTGGGCTCCCGTGGAGACCATGTCCGGCCGGTAGGGGCCGATGTTCCAGATCGGGTTGATCGTCGCGACCGCCGAGACGACGCACAGCACACCGAAGACCAGGAAGAAGAAGCCTCCGGCCTTCGCCATGTACACCGGCAGCAGCGGCATGCCCACGACGTTCTTGTTGGTCTTGCCGCCGCCCGCGAACTGCGTGTGCTTGTGGTAGAAGACCAGGATCAGGTGGGCCACCACGAGGCCGAGCATGATGCCCGGCAGCAGCAGGATGTGGACCGAGTAGAACCGGGCGATGAAGTCGTCCCCCGGGAACTCCCCGCCGAAGATGAAGAACGCGAGGTACGTGCCGACGATCGGCACGGACAGGACCGCGCCCTCCATGAAGCGGATACCGGTGCCGGAGAGCAGGTCGTCCGGGAGCGAGTAGCCGGTGAAACCGGTGAACATGCCGAGGACGAACAGCAGGAAGCCGAACAGCCAGTTGATCTCACGCGGCTTGCGGAACGCGCCGGTGAAGAACACGCGCATCATGTGCACGAACATGCCGGCCAGGAAGATCAGCGCGGCCCAGTGGTGGAGCTGCCGGATCAGCAGACCGCCACGGACGTCGAAGCTGATGTCCAGCGTCGACTTGTAGGCCTCACTCATCAGCTGTCCCTGCATGGGGACGTAGCTGCCGTGGTACACCACCTCGTTCATCGACGGGTGGAAGAACAGCGTCAGGTACACACCCGTGAGGATGATGATGATGAAGCTGTAGAGGCAGACCTCACCCAGCATGAACGACCAGTGGTCGGGGAAGATCTTGCGCATGTTGGCCTTGGCCAGGGAGTAGATCCCCAGCCGGCCGTCGGCCCAGTCTGCGACCCGTTCACCGGCCGGGGCCTTCCCGCGGGAGCGGCCCGGCCCTTCGGCGCCGGACGGATTCGTGGTGCTGGTCGTGGTACTCATCCGCGCTCCCAGAAGGACGGACCGACGGGTTCTTCGAAGTCGCCGAGCGCTTCGAGATAGCCCTCGTCGTTCACACCGATACGCAGCTGCGGCAGGGCGTGACCGGCGGGACCGAAGATGACCCGGGCCCCGTCGGAGAGGTCGAAGGTGGACTGGTGGCAGGGGCACAGCGCGTGGTGCGTCTGCTGCTCGTACAGGGAGATCGGGCAGCCGACGTGGGTGCAGATCTTCGAGTACGCGACGATGCCCTCGTGCGACCACGCGAGCTCGCGCTTGTCCTTGATGTCCTCCGGCTTGATACGGACGATCATCAGGGCGGCCTTGGCGATCTCGTCCATGAACCCGTGCTTGTGCGGGTCCAGGCCCTCGGGCTGGGCGAAGGTCAGCGAGCCCACGACGAGGTCGGACGGCCGCAGGGGCTCGTTCGTGTTCATGTTGATGAGCAGCTTGCCCTTTTTCCACGCGGTGTGGCGGAGCTTGGTCTCGGGCAGCGGACCGAGGTCGCGCAGCAGGACCACTCCGGAGAGCGGGAACAGGGCCAGCGCGCCGAACATCGTGTTGCGGATCAGCTTGCGCCGTCCGAGCGCGGACTCCTTCGCGCCCTGGCGGAAGTCGTCCATGACCTTCTCGCGGACCTCCGGCGGCGCGGAGATCGGGTGCCGCTCGTCGGCGATCTCGTGGTCCGACATCAGCGTGCGGGCCCAGTGGACCGCGCCGGCGCCGATGGCGAACAGAGCGATGCCGAGGGTCATACCGAGCGCGAAGTTCAGCGCGCCGATGTGACCGAGCGGGAAGATGTAGACGGACTTGTCGACCGGGATCGTCACGAACGACGCGATGAAGCCGACGGTGGCCAGCATCGACAGCGTGAACAGCAGGGCGACCGTACGCTCGGACCGCTTGGCGGCCCGCTCGTCGATGTCCTGGACCCGCGGCTCGTGGGGCGGCAGCCCCGGGTCGGCGAACGGGTTCTCCTCGTCCGCGACGCGCACCGCGCCGTGCGCGGTGTCCTGCCCTGCGGGCAGCTTCTCTTCGGGAGTCTCTTGGGTACTCATGACTTCCTGACCTTTGCGGTCCGAGCGGCGACCCAGACGGTGACCGCGATCAGCCCGCCGAGTCCGAAGATCCAGGCGAACAGACCCTCGGAGACCGGGCCGAGCCCGCCCAGCGACAGGCCGCCGGGGCTCACGGCCTCATCGCCGTTCACCGTCGTCACGTAGGCGATGATGTCCTTCTTGTTCTGCTCCGACAGCGAACCGTCGGGGAAGGAAGGCATGTTCTGCGGGCCGGTCAGCATGGCCTCGTAGATGTGCTTGGGGTTCACGTCCTTCAGAGCCGGGGCGTACTTGCCGTGCGTGAGCGCACCGCCCTGGCCGGTGAAGTTGTGGCACTGCGCGCAGTTGTTGCGGAACAGCTCACCGCCCTTGGCGATGTCGGCGCCCTCGGGGCCGTACTGCTCCGCGGTGGGAACGGCCGGGCCGGCGCCCAGGGAGGCGATGTACGCCGCCAGCTGGTCGATCTCGGCCTGGGTGTAGATGGCCTTCTTCTTCGGAAGCTGCGCGGCCTGCGAGGTGGCGGCCGGCATACGGCCGGTGGCCACCTGGAAGTCGACGGCCGCTGCGCCCACGCCCACCAGGCTCGGACCGTCGGTGGAGCCCTGCCCACCGGTGCCGTGGCAGCTGGCACAGCCGACCGCGTAGAGCTTCTTGCCCTCCTCGATGGTGAGGGATTGGGCGGTTTCGTCGGCCTGCGCCTTGCTCGCGGGTGCGAACACGGCGTACAGCCCCCCGGTGCATGCCAGCGCGAGGAGCAGAACGACGAGCGCCGCCAACGGGTGGCGTCGTCGTGCGGAGAGCTTTTTCACGGATTACCCCGGTGTCAGGATTTTCTGCGTCGATGCTTCTGGTAAGTGCGCTTCTTCGAGCGCGCGGATTCGGGTCCGCCTACTTGATCATGTAGATCGTGGCGAAGAGGCCGATCCAGACGACATCGACGAAATGCCAGTAGTAGGACACGACGATGGCCGCCGTCGCCTGGTCATGGGTGAACCTCCGAGCCGCGTAGGTCCGGCCCAGGACGAACAGGAAGGCGAAGAGACCCCCCAGCACGTGCAGGCCGTGGAAGCCGGTGGTCAGGTAGAAGACCGAGCCGTAGGGGTCGGAGGAGAGGGACAGGCCCTCGTGCTTGACCAGCTCGGTGTATTCGAGGACCTGACCGCCGATGAAGACCGCGCCCATGATGAACGTGACGATGAACCACGCCCGGAGCTTCTTCACATCACCGCGCTCGGCGGCGAAAACGCCGAGCTGACAGGCAAGGGAGGAGAGCACCAGGATCGTGGTGTTCGTCAACGAGAACGGGAAGTTCAGCGTGCCGGCTCTCTCCGACCAGAAGTCGGGTCCAGTCACCGATCGCAGGGTGAAGTACATCGCGAAGAGGGCCGCGAAGAACATCAGCTCGGAACTCAACCAGATGATGGTTCCGACGCTGGTGAGGTTCGGTCGATTGACCGACGGGTGCGCGTGCCCGGTATCTACTGTCGTTGCTGTCGCCACGCCGACATTATGTCGGTCGCTTATCCCGCCCTCACCCCGGGGGGTGCCGTTCGGTGTGTTCGCCCGTCGTGTACTGCCCGGACAGCCCATCGAAGCGGTGTCCGAACCAGTGTTGACAAGCTGCCGGAAGGGGTAGCATCCGCGCCATCGGCACCACGGGTGCCGGACGATGCCGTGCCCCCTCGGAAGCGTGGAGGAACAATGCAGGCGACCGCCACGGTGCTGGTCTACAGCGACAACGCAGGCACCCGGGAGCAGGTGCGGCTCGCCACCGGCCGGCGGCCGGCCCCGGACGTACCCCTCGTGGAGTTCGTGGAGTGCGCGACCCTCCCGGCCGTCCTCAAGGAGTTGGAGCGGGGAGGGATCGACGTCTGCGTCCTGGACGGCGAGTCGTCGCCGGTGGGCGGCATGGGCGTGTGCCGGCAGATCAAGGACGAGATCTTCCAGTGCCCGCCGGTACTGCTGCTCATCGGCCGGCCCCAGGATGCCTGGCTGGCCACCTGGAGCCGTGCGGAGGCCGCTGTGACGCTGCCGGTGGACCCGGCGGAGTTCGCCTCGGCCCTGGCCTCCCTGCTGCGCCAGAAGCACGCTCTGAACGCTTAGGGGCTGTCCGGCGGACCAAGTCGGAGGTGACCGGCGGCATCTGTCCGGCTGGGTCGAACGAGGGCTGGTGCGTTCGGCCGCACGGCGGAGGAGGGGGTCGACGCGGATCGATGGGACCCCTCCCGCTCATGGGCCCCCGCTCATGGGGTCCCCCGCTCGAGCGAAGCCGGGAGTGGGGGAGCCGGCGAGTGACGACAGCGCCGCTGGGGGCGCCCCCTGCTCGAAGAGCCGGGGGGAGGGCGTGCCGGCCCCCGTGTCTCCGGCGGATCACGCCGGCTGGGGGCGCAGGCGTGCCTTCTCCTCGGGTGCGGGACCGGCCCCGGTGTCGCCCACCAGGGCGCTGCCCTTGCGCCATTGGGCCCAGCTCAGGTTCCAGTCGCCGAAGCCGTTGCTGAACGGCTCCATGGTGCTGCCGCCCGAGTTGACGACCTCGACGAGGTCGCCCTGCCGGAACGTGTCGAAGAACCACTTGGCGTCGTCGGTGCTCATGCCGACGCAGCCGTGGCTGACGTTGTCGTAGCCCTGGGAGCCGACGGACCAGGGGGCGGCGTGCACGTACTCGCCGCTCCAGGTCACCCGGGTGGCGAAGTGGACGTCCATGTCGTACGAGTCGGCGGAGCCCTCGGCGATGCCGACGGTGCTGCTGCGCATACGTACGAAGCGTTCCTTGGCGAGGACGACCTTGACGCCGTTGCGGGTCTCGAAACCGGCCTTGCCGGCGGTGATGGGAATCGTCCTGATCTCCTCACCGCTCTTGTGGACGGTCAACCGGTGCGCGGCGACATCGGTGATGGCTATGACCCGGTCTCCGGTCCTGAGGGTCAGTGGTGCGGTCTTGCCGCCCCTCAGCCGGTCGCCGATCCCGATGCCCTCCAGGTTGCTGCGCATCCTGACGGTGGCGTTCTCGGGCCAGTAGTTCTTCGGGCGGAAGTGGAGCACCTTGTCGTCCACCCAGTGCCAGGCCCCCTCCACCGCGGGTGTGGAGGACACCTTCAGGCCGCGCTCCACGACGGCACGCTGGGCGGGGGCCCGGACCGGCGCGGTCAGCGTGGCGGTGAGCGGCTGACCGACGCCGTAGGTGCCTGTTCCGGGCCCGAAGGTGACGCCGAGGCTCTTGGTGGCGGGGGGTTTGCCCGTGGTGAAGGCGAGGACCTTGCGGCCCCGCGCCCCGCCCTCGTCCTCGGTGCTGACCCGGACCGTGTAGTCGGCGTCGGCGGCCAGCGGGAAGATGCTGTGCCAGCGGCTGCCGTCGGCGGCGAGTTCGCCCGCCACATGGCGGCCTGCGGCGTCCACTGCCGTCACGTCGGTGATGCGCCCGTCGGAGTCCTCGGCGACGATCTCCAGAGGCTTGTCCGGGTCGGCCTTCTTCCCTTCGGAGGGACCGCTGAAGCTGATCCGGTCCGCGGCGTCGTAGGGCTCGGCGGACAGGGGGTCACCGCCGGAGGAGCAGCCGGTGACGCCCGCACCGAGGGCGATCACCAGCAGCGTGCAGCCGACGACAGTGCGGTTTCGGGGGTCACATCTCATGACCTCACGCTAGGTAACCTCGTCAACCGTGGCGCGCTGGATAACTCGAACGAGTGATGTTCTTTACGGCAGGACGCGACGCAGGGCCCGGACCATCCTGGCGGAGTGTCCGGGCCCTGCGCGGGTCGCCCGTATTACTGGCGCGTACTACTGGGTGCGGTTCTCACCGCGGTAGTACTCGAAGACCCAGCCCCAGAGGCTGAGCAGGATCAGCGGTGCCGCGAAGTACATCAGCCACCAGCCGACGGCGACGGCCAGGAAGGCGACCGCGCCACCGAGGCCGAGACCGAGCGGCTGCCAGCTGTGCGGGCTGAAGAACCCGACCTCGCCGGCGTCGTCGGCGACGTCCGCCTCCTTGTTGTCCTGAGGACCCACGTCGACCCGCCGGGCGGTGAAGCCCAGGTAGAAGCCGACCATGATGCTCAGGCCGAAGGCCAGGAAGAGGGCCGTGGTGCCGGCCGGCTCCTTCGACCACACGCCGTAGACGATCGCCACGGTGAGCAGGAAGGCGCTCAGCCAGATGAACATCTTGCCCTGGATCTTCACTTGCCGGCCTCCTTGCCGCCGGAGAGGACCTTCTCACCGTGACCGGCGTTCTCCAGCTGGTCGAGCGCGGCGATCTCCGGGTGGTGCAGGTCGAACGCCGGGGACTCGCTGCGGATCCGCGGCAGGGTGAGGAAGTTGTGCCGCGGCGGCGGGCAGGAGGTGGCCCACTCCAGCGAACGGCCGTAGCCCCACGGGTCGTCGACCTCGACCTTCTCGCCGTACTTGGCCGTCTTCCAGACGTTGTAGAAGAACGGCAGCATCGACAGGCCGAGCAGGAACGACGCGATGGTGGAGACCGTGTTCAGCGCGGTGAAGCCGTCGGCCGCCAGGTAGTCGGAGTAACGGCGCGGCATGCCCTCGGCACCCAGCCAGTGCTGGACCAGGAACGTGCCGTGGAATCCGGCGAACAGCGTCCAGAAGGTGATCTTCCCGAGCCGCTCGTCGAGCATCTTGCCGGTGAACTTCGGCCACCAGAAGTGGAAGCCGGCGAACATCGCGAAGACGACGGTGCCGAACACCACGTAGTGGAAGTGCGCCACCACGAAGTACGAGTCCGAGACGTGGAAGTCCAGCGGCGGCGAGGCCAGGATGACGCCCGTGAGACCACCGAAGAGGAAGGTCACCAGGAAGCCCGCCGACCAGAGCATCGGTGTCTCGAAACTCAGCGACCCCTTCCACATGGTCCCGACCCAGTTGAAGAACTTCACCCCGGTCGGGATCGCGATCAGGAAGGTCATGAACGAGAAGAACGGCAGCAGCACACCGCCCGTGACGTACATGTGGTGCGCCCACACCGTCACCGACAGACCCGCGATCGCGATCGTCGCGCCGATCAGACCCATGTAGCCGAAGATCGGCTTGCGGGAGAAGACCGGGATGATCTCCGAGACGATGCCGAAGAACGGCAGCGCGATGATGTACACCTCGGGGTGGCCGAAGAACCAGAACAGGTGCTGCCAGAGCAGCGACCCGCCGTTGGCCGCGTCGAAGATGTGGGCCCCGAACTTCCGGTCCACCTCCAGCGCGAACAGCGCCGCCGCGAGCACCGGGAAGGCGAGCAGGACCAGTACACCGGTCAGCAGCACGTTCCAGGTGAAGATCGGCATGCGGAACATCGTCATGCCGGGAGCGCGCATGCAGATGATCGTGGTGATGAAGTTGACCGCACCGAGGATCGTTCCGAAGCCGGAGAGGGCCAGACCCATGATCCACATGTCGGAGCCGAGACCCGGCGAGCGAATGGCGTCCGACAGCGGGGAGTAGGCGAACCAGCCGAAGCTGGCGGCCCCGTCCGGGGTGAGGAAACCGCCGACCGCGATCAGCGAGCCGAACGTGTACAGCCAGTAGGCGAACATGTTCAGCCGCGGGAAGGCGACGTCGGGCGCGCCGATCTGGAGCGGCATGATCCAGTTCGCGAAACCGGAGAACAGCGGCGTCGCGAACATCAGCAGCATGATCGTGCCGTGCATCGTGAACGCCTGGTTGAACTGCTCGTTCGACATGATCTGCAGGCCCGGCCGGGCCAGCTCGGCGCGCATGACGAGCGCCATCACGCCACCGATGCAGAAGAACACGAACGACGACACCAGATACAGCGTGCCGATCGTCTTGTGGTCAGTGGTCGTCAGCCACTTGACGACCACGCTGCCGGGCTGCTTGCGCCGGGCCGGCTGCTCACTCTCGTAGGAGTCCACAGCAGCCGCGGCACCCTGGGGTTCGTTGAGGATGCTCACAGCTTGTTCGTCTCCCGGTTCTTCTCGTGGCTCGTCTGCGCGATGCCGGCGGGAACGTAACCGGTCTGCCCCTTCTCGGCGAGTTCCTTGAGGTGCTGCTCGTAGCGCTCGGGGGAAACGACCTTCACGTTGAACAGCATCCGGGCGTGGTCCACGCCGCAGAGCTCGGCGCACTTGCCGAGGAAGGTGCCCTCACGGTTGGGGACCACCTCGAAGGCGTTGGTGTGACCCGGGATGACGTCCTGCTTCATCAGGAACGGCACCACCCAGAAGGAGTGGATGACGTCGCGCGAGGTCAGGACGAACCGGACCCGCTTGCCCTCGGGCAGCCACAGGGTGGGGCCCGGGTTGTTCGTCTGCGGGTTCCGCGTGGAGGGGGTACCGCAGTCGTTGACACCGCCGGCGTTGGCCGGGAAGTCATCCTTGTAGCGGTCCGGGATCCCGTCGAGTTCCTTGGAGGTCTTCGCGTTGCCGGAGGAACCGGGGACGTTCTCGATGTAGTTGAAGCACCAGCTCCACTGGAAGCCGACGACGTTGACGGTCACGTCGGGCTTCTCGAGCTTCATCAGCTCGGACTCGTCCCGGGCCGTGAAGTAGAAGAAGACTGACACGATGATGAGCGGAACCACGGTGTACAGCGCCTCGATGGGCATGTTGTACCGGGTCTGCGGAGGTACCTCGACCTTGGTGCGGCTGCGCCGGTGGAAGAAAGCACTCCACAGGATCAGGCCCCACACCAGCGCGCCGATGGCGAGCGCGGCGGCCCAGGATCCCTGCCACAGGGAGAGGATTCGCTCGGCCCCCTCTGACGTGGGGGTGGGCATACCAAGGCGGGGGAAGTCCTCCCATGTGCAACCGGTGGCGGTTGCCAGGACCAGGCCCGCGGTCAGTGCCTGCAGCAGCTTCCGCCGCGTCGGGCGCCGCGGCGAGCGGTCGGAGCCGTTGGGACTCACGTAGCGCCTTCCCGAGAGTCTCGCCCGCGCTGTACGGCTGCGGCCTGGCCTTCTCGCTGGTCGGTCGCCGCCCTGCGTCGGGCAGGGGTTTGGATGTTTATGCGGACCAAACCCTAGCCGACGCCTTTCGGGGGCTCGCGGGGAGGGGGGCATACGCGCCGCCCGTCACCCCGAAGGGGTGGGAAGGGCGTACCCAATGGCCAGAGGTGCGGCTTGTGCGGTGGCAACGGCCCGGCACGGCAGGCGTAAAGGGCTCCGGGGTGTTCGTGCGCCGGCCTCCCACTGTCCGAAGGGCGTGGGAGGCACCCCCGGTCGTGGCCGGGCACCCGCACCCTCACCCCTCCCCGTCCCCTCGTCCTCCCCGCCCGCGGCTTACCGTTGCCGTATGGCCTACTTCGACGCCGCGTCCGCCGCTCCGCTCCATCCCGTCGGCCGTCAGGCCCTGTTGGCCGCGCTGGACGAGGGGTGGGCCGATCCGGCGCGACTGTACCGGGAGGGCAGGAGGGCCCGGCTGCTGCTGGACGCGGCGCGCGAGGCTGCGGCGGAGGCGGTGGAATGCCGCCCGGACGAGCTGGTGTTCACCCCGTCCGGCACCCGGGCGGTGCACGCCGGGATCGAGGGTGCGCTGGCCGGGCGGCGGCGCGTCGGACGCCACCTGATCGTGTCAGCGGTCGAACATTCTTCTGTACTCCATACGGCTGAAGTCCACGAAGCGCAGGGCGGTTCGGTCACCGTGGTCGGGGTGGACCGCACGGGGGCCGTGGCTCCGGACGCCTTCGCCGGGGTGCTGCGGCCGGACACCGCGCTGGCCTGTCTCCAGTCGGCCAACCACGAGGTGGGAACGGTGCAGCCGGTGGCCGAGGTCGCCGAGGCGTGCCGGGCGGTGGGTGTGCCGCTGCTGGTGGACGCGGCCCAGTCGCTGGGCTGGGGGCCGGTGGCGGGCGACTGGTCGCTGCTCACGGCGAGCGCCCACAAGTGGGGCGGCCCGTCGGGTGTCGGGCTGCTCGTGGTGCGCAAGGGGGTGCGGTTCGCTCCCCGGGGGCCGCTGGACGAACGGGAGTCGGGGCGGGCGGCCGGGTTCGAGGACATCCCGGCGGTGGTGGCCGCGGCGGCCTCGCTGCGGGCGGTGCGTGCCGAGGCAGCCGGGGAGGCGGCCCGGCTGCGGGAACTGACGGAGCGGATCCGCACCCGGGTGCCGGAGCTGGTGCCGGACGTGGAGGTGACCGGCGATCCGGAGCGGCGGCTGCCGGGGATCGTCACCTTCTCCTGTCTCTATGTCGACGGGGAGACGGTGCTGCACGAGCTGGACGGCGCCGGCTTCTCCGTGTCGTCCGGTTCGTCGTGCACGAGCAGCACGCTCACCCCGAGCCATGTGCTGAGGGCGATGGGGGTGCTGAGCGAGGGCAACGTCCGCGTCTCGCTGCCGCCGGGGACACCGGCCGAGGACGTCGAGCGGTTCCTGAAGGTCCTGCCGGGGGTGGTGGCGGGGGTACGGGAGAAGCTGGGGGCGCCGGTGCCGGCCGGGGGTGTACGGGGCGCGGAACGGGGCGCCGAGGAGAGCGGCGCCCCGGCCGTGGACGCGCTGGTCGTGGACGCGCTGGGCCGGCGGTGCCCGGTCCCGGTGATCGAGCTGGCCCGGGTGATCGGCGACGTGCCCGTGGGCGGCACGGTACGGGTCCTCGCGGACGACGAGGCGGCTCGGCTGGACATCCCGGCGTGGTGCGAGATGCGCGAGCAGGAGTACGTGGGTGAGGAGCCGGCGGACCGGGGCTCGGCCTATGTGGTCCGCCGGATCTCATGAACGGCGGGGGTCCGGGACCGCGGGGGTCCGGTGGCCCCCGCGGTTCGTGAACCGCCGGTGTGTCAGGCCAGGTGCTTCTTCACCTCGGCCGCGGGCTCGTCGCCGTAGGCCCGGGCGAAGCGCTCCATGAAGTGGGCGCGGCGCAGCCGGTACTCCTGGGTGCCGACGGTCTCGATGACCAGGGTGGCGAGCATGCAGCCCACCTGCGCGGCACGCTCCAGCGAGACGCCCCAGGCCAGTCCGGACAGGAAGCCGGCGCGGAAGGCGTCGCCCACTCCGGTTGGGTCCGCCTTGCGCTCCTCCTGGGCGCAGCCGACCTCGATGGGGTCCTCGCCGGCGCGCTCGATGCGCACGCCGCGGGAGCCGAGGGTGGTGACGCGGTGGCCGACCTTGGCGAGGATCTCGGCGTCGGTCCAGCCGGTCTTGCTCTCGATGAGCCCCTTCTCGTACTCGTTGGAGAAGAGGTAGGTCGCCCCGTCCAGCAGTATCCGGATCTCCTCCCCGTTCATCCGGGCGATCTGCTGGGAGAAGTCGGCGGCGAACGGAATGTTCCGGGAGCGGCACTCCTCGGTGTGCCGGAGCATGCCCTCCGGGTCGTCGGCGCCGATGAGGACCAGGTCGAGACCGCCCACGCGGTCGGCGACGGTCTTCAGCTCGATCAGCCGGGCCTCGCTCATCGCCCCCGTGTAGAAGGAGCCGATCTGGTTGTGGTCTGCGTCCGTGGTGACCACGAAGCGGGCGGTGTGCAGCGTCTCGGAGATGCGGACGGACCCGGTGTCGACGCCGTGCCGCTCCAGCCAGGCGCGGTACTCGTCGAAGTCGAAGCCCGCGGCGCCGGCCAGGATCGGCCGGGTGCCGAGCTGGCCCATGCCGAAGGCGATGTTCGCGGCCACGCCGCCCCGGCGTACATCGAGGGTGTCGACCAGGAAGGACAGCGAGACCGTGTGCAGCTGGTCCGCGACGAGCTGGTCGGCGAAGCGGCCGGGGAAGGTCATGAGGTGGTCGGTGGCGATGGAGCCGGTGACTGCGATGCGCACGGCGTGGACTCTCCTGAGGGAGGGGGATTGACAGTCCACGCTATCTGGTGGGAGCCACCCGATGAAGCCCGGCAAAACTACCCGATAGTAGATCTTTCTTCGTGACCCGCTGCATGCATACGGTGCCGATATGACGAACCTCAAGGTCCACGCCCCCACTCAGGCCGACCTCGACGGCGACCTCGCGTCGCTGCGCGGCGACTGCGCCCGGATGGCTCGCCGCTGGACGGCACCGGACCGGGGCTCCGCACGCCCGGTCTCCCCGTCCCTGATCCACGGCGTGTCCGTCCCCTCGTCCTCGGCCCGTCTGCTGGACGAGATGTCGGAGTACGGCGACTGAGCCGAGTTCTCCTGCGGCCGGATCGGCGTCCGGGGAACCGTGCGCTCCTCCGTTGCGTCCCATCGCTGTCCCCCGTAAAGGGGATGCGGGATACGACCCGTCAGCAGTCCCGGTGCGACCGGGCAGGGTCTTCAGGGACAGCTGTGCAGCCGAAGGAGCGATGCGGTGAACACCGAGCGACCCGACAACGACGACGCCGAGGCACAGGCCTCCGGTAGCGCGCGCGACACCGGGGGCGCTTCGGCCGACGGCGCGGAGAACAGCCCCCCGCAGGGCGGACGGCCCCGGGACGACGCCGCCACGCCCGGCTCCTCCCCCGAAGCGCCCGCTTCCGGGACGGACGGGGCCGGGGGACCGGAAGGGGACACCGGGGGCGCCGAGGCCGACGGCGACCGGGCGCTGAAGAGCGAGCCTTCCCGGGGCGATCTCCCGGCAGGCGGGCCGTCGAAGGCCCTCCGGGCCGGGACCGAGGCCCCGGAGGCGGACGACGCCCCCACCGGCCCCGCACGGGCCGACGACGCAGCGACCGGCACCGCGGCGGCGGGCGGCGGTCAGGAGCGGGACGCGGAGGGCGGGCCCGGAGAGGCCGTGCCGGCCGGGGCCCGGCGGCCCGAGGGCGAAGCCCTCGGGAGGAAAGCTCCAGGCACCGAGGACGCGCAGGCCGATTCCGTACCGGCCGACGTCACCGGACTGTCGGCGCCGAAGACCTCGGACACGAGCACAGCACCCGGAGCGGAGCCCGAGGCTCCACGGCCTGACGCCAGCGAGACTTCGGCACGGGACGCCGCAGCCGGCGGGGGTGAGGTCTCGGAGGCGGACAGGGGTAAGACCCGGGCGCCGGGGAGCGGGCCCGAGAAGGCGCACGGGGACGAGTCCGGAGGCGCGGCACCCGGAGCCCTGTCGGCCGGGAGCGCAGGGGCCGAGGCCGCGAAGCCGGACGGTACCGAGGACCGGGCCGCCGGACTCGAGCAGGCGCGCACTCTCCCGGCCCAGGGCGGGGAAGTGGCGGCCGAAGGCCCGGAGGCCGGGTCTCCGGCCGCCGGTGCTCCGGGGGCCGATGCCCCGGGGGCCGGTGCGTCGTCTGCCCCGGCCGCGGGGCCGAGGCCGGGGGCGGCCGAGGCCGAGACCGAGGCCGAGGCCGAGCCCTCCGCCGTACGGGCCGCCGCCCCGGTGTCCGGGGCGGGTGAGGGGCGTACCGGTGGGGGTCATGGTGCGGGCGGGGGTCCCGGCGACGCGCACGGCGGCGGTGACGGTCACGGCGTCGGGCGGTGGCGGTCGCCAGGGCTGGTCGCGGCGGTGGCCGCGGCGGTGCTGCTGGTCGGGGGCGGCGGGGCGTATCTCGCGGCCAGTGCCTCCGACGGGTCGGGCGGCGGTACGACTCCGGGAGCGAACGGGGACGGCACTCCCCCGCCGCTCACCCTCGACGCCTACGCCGAGGGCGGGACGCACGGCATCGCGCCGGGTGAGCCCAACCCGTACGGCGCCGCCTACCGCGCCGACGGCCCGCTCCCCGAGGGTCCCGGCTCGGCGCCGGTGTACCGCGCCCGGGGGCAGATCACCGAGGCGCAGGTGACCGTTCTCGCGAAGGCGCTCGGGGTCGACGGGAAGCCGGTGGCGGAGGGCGAGGCCTGGCGGATCGGCGGCAAGGACGGCAGCGGGCCCACGCTGCGGGTGGACCGCAGCGCCCCCGGCACGTGGACGTTCAGCCGGTACACGCCCGGCCCCGACGCCTGTGACAGCAAGGGCGAGACGTGCAAGATCCCGCCGGTCGGCGGTCCGGCGGTGAGCGAGGAGGCCGCGAAGAAGGCCGCCGCACCCGTGCTGAAGGCGCTGGGCCAGGACGACGCGAAGCTCGACGCCGGCCAGATGACGGGCGTCAAGCGGGTGGTGAACGCGGAACCCGTGGTCGGCGGGCTACCGACGTACGGCTGGACGACCGGGGTGGTCGTCGGTGCCGACGGTGAGGTGGTCGGCGGCAGCGGCCGGCTGTCGACGCCGGTGAAGGCGGACACGTACCCCGTCGTGAGCGCCGAGGAGGCGCTGGAGTTGATGAACACGGCGCCGGGCGCCGATGACCGCGCGGAGATCGGCGGCTGCGCCACTCCCGTACCGCTGGAGGGCGATGGCCGGCAGGCGCGGCAGGAGCCGTGTGCCACGGCGACGACCCTGCCCGCCAAGGACACGGTCACCGTCGAGAAGGCGGTGTTCGGGCTGGCCGCGCACTCGGTGGACGGGCAGCAGGCGCTCGTACCGTCCTGGCTGTTCGAGGTGCGGCCGACGAAGGCGCAGGACGGCGGCACGGTCACGTACCCGGCGGTCGAACCGGAATACCTCGCACCGCGGGCGCGGTCCGGGGAAACCGGCACGCAGCCGGCGAAGCCGGGGGACGGTGACCGGCCGACCTCGGCGCCGGCCGCACGCGAGGTCGCCGTCGAGGGCTACACCGCCGAGGGCAGCGAGCTGACGGTGACCTTCACCGGCGGGGTGTGCGCCGCCTACGAGGCCACGGCGAGCGAGAGCGGCGACCGGGTCACGGTCACCGTGACCGAGACGCCCTGGCCGGACAAGGTCTGCATCCTGATCGCCAAGCAGTACCAGCAGACGGTGCGGCTGGACGCGCCGCTGGGAGCCCGCGAGGTGGTGGACGCCGGCGGTGAGCCGGTGCCGCTGCGCAAGGACGGCGCGCGGCTGCCCGCGGCGCCCTAGGGAGAGCGGGAGCCCGGAAGGCTCC
>NZ_JBHSPC010000025.1:9315-11300 GCF_042656345.1 Streptomyces incanus | reverse complement strand
CGTGCCGCCCGGGAGAGGATCCCGAAGCGGCGGTGGAGCCTGCTCAGCTGAAGGAGTCGCCGCAGGCGCAGGAGCCCGTGGCGTTCGGGTTGTCGATGGTGAAGCCCTGCTTCTCGATGGTGTCGACGAAGTCGATGGTGGCGCCGCCCAGGTACGGGGCGCTCATCCGGTCGGTGACGACCTTCACGCCGTCGAAGTCCTTCTCCACGTCGCCGTCGAGGGAACGCTCGTCGAAGAAGAGCTGGTAGCGCAGGCCGGAGCAGCCGCCGGGCTGGACGGCGACGCGCAGGGCGAGGTCGTCACGGCCTTCCTGGTCGAGCAGCGCCTTGACCTTGGCCGCGGCGGCTTCGGTCACGAGGATGCCGTCGGTGACGGTGGTGGTCTCGTCCGATACGGACATCTACATCTCTCCCGGGTTGTACGGAGACTGCTTGCCGACGGTTGCAACCGGTGGGGCCGCGGATTCATTCCGGGCCGGGAACGTGTTCTCTCGGCTCCGTCCTCATGCTCGCACACGCCCCGGCAAGCGGAAAACGGTACATCCGGCCCCCTTCCGGACACCGCTTCAAAAACCGCCCCCGGAACCGTCGGGCCCGGCCGGGGGGAATGAGGGGAATGAACGGGCCTCCGCCGGGTTTCACGTCACACGGACGCTATGGCCGTCGTCAAAATGACGCGAGCCGGATATGATAGATAGCGTCAATTCGACGAGAAGTCGAACCGGTGTCCCGCTTGTCCCGCCGGTCCGGTCCACACGGACCCGGCGAGCCGCAGAACAGAAAGGGTGCGTGTCGTGACCACCGCCCAGACCCAGGAGCTCGACGTACAGCCGACGCCCCTCGCCCTGTTGCTCCTCGGCCGGGAGGCCGACCCGAGGAGCGAGCGCGGCGTGGAGTGTCCCGGAGACCTCCCCTCACCGTCCGACCCGGACCTGGTGGAGCGCGCCCGCGCCGCCAAGGAGAAGCTCGGGGACAAGGTCTTCGTGCTCGGCCACCACTACCAGCGCGACGAGGTCATCCAGTTCGCCGACGTCACGGGCGACTCGTTCAAACTGGCCAAGGACGCCGCCGCGCGTCCGCAGGCCGAGTACATCGTGTTCTGCGGTGTGCACTTCATGGCCGAGTCCGCGGACATCCTCACCGGCGACGACCAGAAGGTGGTCCTGCCGGACCTCGCGGCCGGCTGCTCCATGGCCGACATGGCCACCGCCGAGCAGGTCGCGGAGTGCTGGGACGTGCTGACCGAGGCCGGTGTATCCGAGCAGGTCGTGCCCGTCTCGTACATGAACTCGTCCGCGGACATCAAGGCGTTCACGGGCCGGCACGGCGGCACGATCTGCACCTCCTCCAACGCGAAGCGCGCCCTCGACTGGGCCTTCGAGCAGGGCGAGAAGGTCCTCTTCCTCCCCGACCAGCACCTGGGCCGCAACACGGCGGTGCGCGACATGGGGATGTCCCTGGAGGACTGCGTCGTCTACAACCCGCACAAGCCGAACGGCGGGCTGACGGCGCAGGAGCTGCGGGACGCGAAGATGATCCTGTGGCGGGGCCACTGCTCGGTGCACGGCCGCTTCAGCCTGGACTCGGTCAACGACGTGCGCGAGCGCGTCCCGGGCGTGAACGTGCTCGTCCACCCCGAGTGCCGGCACGAGGTCGTGGCCGCGGCGGACTACGTCGGGTCGACCGAGTACATCATCAAGGCGCTGGAGGCGGCCCCGGCCGGCTCCAAGTGGGCGATCGGCACGGAGCTGAACCTGGTGCGCCGGCTGGCGAACCGTTTCGCCCCCGAGGACAAGGAGGTCGTCTTCCTCGACAAGACGGTCTGCTTCTGCTCCACGATGAACCGCATCGACCTCCCCCACCTGGTCTGGGCCCTGGAGTCCCTCGCGGAGGGCAACCTGGTCAACCGCATCCAGGTGGACAAGGAGACCGAGCAGTTCGCCAAACTGGCCCTGGAGCGGATGCTCGCGCTGCCGTAACCACGTC
>NZ_JBHSPC010000025.1:0-9287 GCF_042656345.1 Streptomyces incanus | reverse complement strand
GACCGGCTCGCGGACCGGTCAGACCTGGGCCGGCGCCGGGTCCTCCGCGGACCCCGCGGACTTCTCCGACTCCGCCGGTTCCTCGGCCGCCGTGCCCTTCTTCAGCGCCTTCTTCTTCGCGCGGCGCTCCTTGCGGAGCTCCAGCATCGCGTAGAGGGTCGGCACCAGGAGCAGGGTCAGCAGCGTCGACGTGATCAGACCGCCGATCACCACCACGGCCAGCGGCTGCGCGATGAAGCCGCCCTCGCCGGTGACGCCGAGCGCCATCGGGAGCAGGGCGAAGATCGTCGCCAGGGCCGTCATCAGGATCGGGCGCAGCCGGTGCCGGCCGCCCTCGATCACGGCCTCGACGACCCCGTAGCCCTGGGCGCGGTACTGGTTGACCAGGTCGATCAGCACGATCGCGTTGGTGACCACGATGCCGATCAGCATCAGCATGCCGATCATCGCCGGGACGCCCATCGGGGTGCCCGTGACGATCAGCAGGCCGATCGCGCCCGTCGCCGCGAACGGGATGGACACCAGCAGGATCAGCGGCTGGGCGAGCGAGCGGAAGGTGCCGACCAGCAGCATGAAGATGATCGCGATCGCCGCGAGCATCGCCAGGCCCAGGTTGGCGAACGCCTCGTCCTGGTCCGCGGACACGCCGCCGATCTCCGCCGTCGCGCCCGCCGGGAGGGTGAGCGCGTTGATCTTCGTCTGGAGCTCCGCGCTGACCGCGCCGGTGTTGTCGCCGGTCGGACGGGCGGTGACGGTGGCGGAGCGCTGGCCGTCGATCCGGGTCATGGACACCGGGCCGTCCACCAGCTCGACGGTGGCGATGTCGCCCAGCTGCACCGGGCCCAGGCGCAGCTTCTTCAGTTCGGCCAGCGTGGTGGCCGGTTCGGCCGACCGGATGACGACGTCCCGCTCGGTGTCGTCGAGGACCGCCTTGGCGGCCGGGGTGCCCCGGACCGCCTGGGCGACGGCAGCGCCGAGCGTCTGGCTGTTGAACCCGGCCGCGGCGGCACGGGAGTTGGCCTCGACGGAGATCCGCGGCACGCTCTGCGACAGGTCACTGGTGACGTCCGTGACGTCGTCCAGCGAGGCCACGGCCTCCTGAACCTGGTCGGCCGCCTTGCGCAGCACCTGCGCGTCGGCCGCCTTGACGACGACGCTCAGGTCCTGGCTGCCGAATCCGTCACCGCCCGCGATGGTGGTGGTGCCGATGCCGTCGAGTTCGCCGAGACCCTTCTCGATGCGCTTCTGCACGTCGACGGAGGACGCGGAGTCCTCGAGCATGATCTGGTAGGTGGCCTGGTTGGTGTCCGTACCGCCGCCGAAGGCCGCCATGAAGCCGGACGAGCCGATGGTGACCTGGTGGTCCTTGACGCCCTCGGTGTCGCCGAGCAGCTTCTCGACCTTCTTTGCCTGCTCGTCGGTCGCCTCGAGGCTGGCGCCGGGCTCCAGCTCCTGACGGACCGTGAGGACCGGCTGCTCGCCCTGGTCGAAGAAGTTGGTCTTGAGCAGCGGGGTCATCCCGAACGTGCCGATCAGGACGACGGCGGCGATGCCGAGGCTGGCCAGCCTGCGCCGGGTGGCGAAGCCCAGGACGGAGACGTAGACGCGCTGGAGGCGGCTCTTCGCCTCCTTCTCCTCGGCCAGTCTGCGGGCTTCCTCGGCGTCCTCGGGGGTGCCCTTCGGGGGACGCAGGAACCAGTACGACAGGACGGGGACGACCGTCAGCGACACCAGCAGGGAGGCGAGCAGCGCCGCCGTGACGGTGAGGCTGAAGGAGCCGAACAGCTCGCCCACCATGCCGCCGACCAGGCCGATCGGCAGGAAGACGGCGACGGTGGTCAGCGTCGCGGAGGTCACCGCGCCGGCCACCTCGCGGACGGCGACCAGGATCGCCTCGCGGCGCTCCTCGCCGTAGCCGAGGTGCCGCTTGATGTTCTCCAGGACGACGATGGAGTCGTCGACGACCCGGCCGATCGCGATGGTCAGCGCGCCCAGGGTCAGCATGTTCAGCGACAGGTCACGCGTCCACAGCACGATCAGCGCGAGCACGATGGACAGCGGGATGGACACCGCGGTGACCAGGGTCGAGCGGATCGAGGCCAGGAAGACCAGGATCACCAGGACCGCGAAGACCAGGCCGAGCGCGCCTTCGACGGTCAGGCCCTCGATGGCCTGGGCGACGGCCGGACCCTGGTCGCTGACGACGGTGAGCTCGGCGCCCGAGCCGAGCGCCTCGCGCAGGCCGGGCAGCTTCTCGTCGACGGCGTCCGAGATCGCGACGGCGCTGCCGTCGTGGTCCATGGTGACCACCACGGCGAGGCTGGGCTCCCCGTTGGTGCGGGTGAGCGAGTCGGTCTTGGCCTCCTGCTGCTTCACCTCGGCCACGGAACCGAGACGGACCGGCTTGCCCTTGCCGGGCTCGCCGGTGACCATCAGGTCCTCGATCTGCTCGAGCGAGGTGTAGCCGCCGCCCACCCGGACGGTGCGGTTGGCGCCGTCCTCGTCGAAGGAGCCGGCCGGGATGGTCGCGCCGCCCGCCTGGAGGGCCTGCAGGAGTGCCTGCGTCGTGAGACCGGCGTCGGCGAGCTTCGCGTCGTCGGGGGTGACGGTGACCTGGAGGTCCCGTACGCCGTCCACGGTGACCTGGCCGACGCCGTCGATGGCCTCCAGCTCGGTGACCACGGTCCGGTCGAGCTGGTCGGCGAGGGCCTGCTGGTCCTTGTCGGAGGTGACGGCGAGGACCACGGTCGGGATGTCGTCGGTGCTGCCGGCGACGACCTGCGGGTCCACACCCTCGGGCAGCACGGCGCGGGCCCGGTTGACGGCCTGCTGGACGTCGGCGACGAGCTGCTTGGTGTCGTTGCCGAAGTCGAAGGACGCCATGATCACGGCGCTGCCCTCGCTGGCCTTCGAGGTGACTCCGGAGATGCCGTCGACGGCCTCCAGGTTGTTCTCGATGGGCTCGACGACCTGCTTCTCCACCACGTCCGGGGACGCGCCCTGGTAGGGGGCGATCACGGAGATGATGGGCAGTTCGATGGTCGGCAGCAGCTGCTGCTTGAGCTGAGGTATCGCGATCGCCCCGAACACGAGCGCGATGATCGACATGAGTCCGATCAGCGCGCGTTGCGCGAGGCTGAATCTGGCCAGCCAGGACATGGGTTACGGATCTCTCTTCTGTGAGCGTCTGTGAGCGGTCAGGAGTACGGTCACCGGCACCGTCTGACGCACGGTCACGGGCACGGGCAGGGGCACGGCGGGCTCAGCCGGGTGCCCGCTCTACACAGTGGTGCATCGGGAGGGCCCGATCCGTAGGCCCGGAGTCCCGTTCCTCGCGGCGGCGGCTACTCCCCCCGCAGTACACGCGGTCGCGTTCAGTCCGCCCTCGGGCGTACCAGGCCGGACTCGTAGGCGGTGACCACCAGCTGGGCCCGGTCGCGGGCGCCCAGTTTGGCCATGGCCCGGTTGACGTGCGTCTTCACGGTCAGCGGGCTGACCTCCAGGCGCGCGGCGATCTCGTCGTTGGAGTGGCCGCCGGCGACCTGGACCAGCACCTCGCGCTCCCGCACGGTCAGCGAGTCGAGCCGCTGGGCGCGGGCCGGGTCGAGATCGGCGCCGTCCGCCGTGCCCTCCTGGGCGAGGAAACGGGCGATCAAACCCTTGGTGGCGGCCGGGGACAGCAGTGCCTCGCCCTCGGCGGCGATCCGGATGGCGCTGAGCAGTTCGCCGGGTTCGGAGCCCTTGCCGAGGAAGCCGGAGGCGCCGGCCCGCAGCGACTGCACCACGTAGTCGTCGACCTCGAAGGTCGTCAGGATCACCACGCGGACCCCGTCGAGTTCGGGGTCCGCGCTGATCAGGCGGGTGGCCGCGAGGCCGTCGGTGCCGGGCATCCGGATGTCCATGAGGACGATGTCGGCGCGCTGTTCGCGGGCCAGCCGGACCGCCTCGGCGCCGTCGGACGCCTCGCCCACCACCTCCATGTCCGGCTCGGAGTCGACGAGCACGCGGAAGGCGCTGCGCAGCAGGGCCTGGTCGTCGGCGAGCAGGACGCGGATGGTCATGGGGTCCCCCGGGAGCGCTGGTCACGGACCGTCCTGGGCCGCGGGCGGGTCACGAACCGTCCCGGGCCGCGGACGTGTGGGTCTCGACGGGCAGGATCGCATGGACGCGGAATCCGCCGCCGTAGCGGGGGCCGGTGGTGAGGGTGCCGCGCAGGGCGGTGACGCGTTCCCGCATGCCGAGCAGGCCGTGGCCGCCGCCGTTGTCGTGGTCGGCGGGGGCTTCGTGCCGGCCGGCACCGGTGCCGTCGTCGAGGACGGTGACCTCGAGGTGCGGACCCACCCGGACGACGCTGACCTCAGCCTTCGCCTCGGCGCCGGCGTGCTTCTGGACGTTGGTGAGTGCCTCCTGGATGATCCGGTAGGCGGCCAGGTCGACGGCGGCGGGCAGCGCGGGCGTATGGTCCGGACGCTGGTCCTCGCGGGCGACCAGGACGTGCAGGCCGGCGCTGCGGAAGGTGCCGACGAGGTCGTCGAGGCGGTCCAGTCCGGGGGCGGGCTCGGTGGGGGCCTCGGGGTCGCCGGACTGGCGCAGCAGACCGACGGTGGCACGCAGCTCGCCGAGCGCCGAGCGGCTGGCCTCACGTACGTGGGCGAGGGCCTCCTTGGCCTGGTCGGGCCGCTTGTCCATGACATGGGCGGCGACCCCGGCCTGGACGTTGACCAGGGCGATGTGGTGGGCGACGACGTCGTGCAGGTCGCGGGCGATGCGCAGGCGTTCCTCGGCGACGCGGCGGCGGGCCTCCTCCTCGCGGGTGCGTTCGGCCCGCTCGGCGCGTTCCCTGATGGCCTGGACGAAGGCACGGCGGCTGCGGACGGCGTCCCCGGCGGTGGCGCCGATCCCGGTCCAGGCGAAGATCCCCAGGTTCTCCTGGGCGTACCAGGGCAGCGGGCCGGCGATCACGGCGGCACCGGTGAGGACGGTCATGGTGAGCAGGCCGACCCGCCAGGTGGTGGGGCGGTCGGTGGCGGAGGCGACGGTGTAGAGCGCGACGACCACGCACATCGCGACCGGGGCGCGGGGGTCGCCGGTGACGAACTCCACCAGGGAGACCCCGCCCGTGAAGGCGAGCACCGCGAGGGGTGCCCGGCGCCGGAGGACGAGCGCGGCGGCGCCGAGCACCATGAGGACCAGGCTGAGCGGGTCGGGCGTGCGCAGCGCCCAGGTGACGCCGTCGGGGCCGTGCGGCTCCACGAGGGACCCGGCCACGATGCACACCAGGACGCTCGCGGCCAGGGCCGCGTCCAGGGCGAAGGGGTGCGCGCGCAGCCGGCACCGGGCGCGCTGGAAGGTGCTCACGACCGTTCACCGTACGGGGTGGCGGAGGCGTACGGGGTGGGCCGGTGACGGATCGGTGGTGAGGGCCGCGCCTGCCGTGAACGGACCGACGGTGAACGGTTCGGATGCGAACGGTTCCGGTGTGAGCGGTACGGGTGTGAGCGGTACGGCCGTGGGTGGCCCGGCGGGCCAAGGTCTGTCCGGCACGATCCGCCGGACAGGTCCTGAGGGTTCATGTGCCCGGGATCAGTCCGTCGCCGTCGTCCCTGAGCAGCTCCCGGACCTCCTCGATGGTCGCGTCCGGGGAGGGGAGGATGAGGCCGGAGGGTTCCAGGGCGTCGTCCGGCAGCGGCTCGCCGAGCTCGTGGACCCTGTTCAGCAGGGCGGTGAGGGTGCGGCGGAAGCCGACGCCGTCGCCCTTGTCCATCTCGGCGAGGAGTTCCTCGTCCAGTTTGTTCAGCTCGGCGAGGTGGCTCTCGGCCAGAGCCACCTGCCCCTCCCCCATGATCCGTACGATCATGTCGGCCTCCTGGGCCGCCCTTGCGGGGGCCTCGGTCGTCGTCGGCACGGTGTCCCGTGCGGCGGTCACTGCTTGTCGAACCGCGGGGTGTCCTGCGGCTGCTGCTGGGACTGGGGCTGCTCACTGCCGCCTTCGATGGCCTGCTTCTCCCCGGAGGTGCCCCCAGCCAGCTCGGCCTTCATGCGCTGCAGTTCCAGCTCCACGTCCGTCCCACCGGAGAGCCGGTCCAGCTCGGCCTGGATGTCGTCCTTGTGCATGCCGGACTGGTCGTCGAGGGCGCCGGAGGCGAGCAGCTCGTCGATGGCACCGGCCCGCGCCTGGAGCTGGGCGGTCTTGTCCTCGGCCCGCTGGATCGCCAGCCCGACGTCGCCCATCTCCTCGGAGATGCCGGAGAAGGCCTCGCCGATCCGGGTCTGTGCCTGCGCCGCCGTGTACGTGGCCTTGATGGTCTCCTTCTTCGTACGGAAGGCGTCGACCTTGGCCTGGAGCCGCTGAGCGGCGAGGGTGAGCTTCTCCTCCTCGCCCTGGAGGGTCGCGTGCTGCGTTTCCAGGTCCGTCACCTGCTGCTGGAGGGCGGCGCGGCGGGAGAGGGCCTCACGGGCGAGGTCCTCACGGCCCAGCGCGAGCGCCTTGCGGCCCTGGTCCTCCAGCTTGGAGGACTGGGACTGCAGCTGGTTCAGCTGGAGTTCCAGGCGCTTGCGGCTGGTCGCCACGTCGGCGACGCCCCGGCGGACCTTCTGGAGCAGCTCCAGCTGTTTCTGGTACGAGTAATCGAGGGTCTCGCGCGGGTCCTCGGCCCGGTCAAGGGCCTTGTTCGCCTTCGCGCGGAAGATCATCCCCATACGCTTCATGACACCGCTCATGGGCTTCGCGCGCCCCCTTCTGACGGACTCCGGCTCACACTTCTGCGACAGAACCCACAGTACGGGCCCTGCATCCATTACCGCACTGTCCAGGGGTGGATGCGCTCATCCCCAAGGACGACTGCGCATCCTCCCGATCCGGCGCAGGGAGTAGGTGATCCCCGGGTACCGGCCGGACAACCCGCCCCAAGTCACACACAACGCCCCCTCTGTCTGTCTTCTACAGACGCGTGGTGTTGCCGGATCGTTCCCCTCGGGGCTGGGGTCCAACCCCGGGCACCCCGTACCCTTGGGTTTTGTGTTCCGTAGCCGTGCCAAGGAAGAGAAGGCCCACGCCGACAAGGCGACGGTGACCGACTCCAAGCAGACCCGCCACCCGGAGGCCCCGAAGGGCCGTCCCACGCCCAAGCGCAGCCAGGCCCAGACCCAGCGGCGCAGCGTGGCCAATACGTCGATGACGCGCAAGGAGGCCGCCAAGCGGCAGCGTGACGAGCGCCGTGCCGCGATGGAGCGCCAGCGCCAGGCGCTGGCCAGCGGTGACGAGCGCTACCTGCCCGCCCGTGACAAGGGGCCGGTGCGCCGGTTCGCGCGCGACTACGTCGACTCGCGGTTCAACATCGCGGAGTATTTCCTGCCGATGGCGGTGATCATCCTGGTGCTGAGCATGATCCGGGTGCCCCAGCTGCAGAACGTCGCGCTGCTGCTGTGGCTCGTCGTGATCGTGATGATCGTGCTCGACTCCCTCGTGACCGGCTTCCGGCTGAAGAAGCGGCTGGCCGAGCGCTTCCCCGACGGCAAGCGCCGCGGCGCCGTCGCCTACGCGCTGATGCGCTCGCTGCAGATGCGCCGGCTGCGTCTGCCCAAGCCCCAGGTCAAGCGCGGGGAGCGGCCCTGAGCACCACGCCGTTCGTCGACGGCGCGGCACCGGCAGTGGTGCCCGCGCAGGCCTCGCCGAAGCAGGCCGGGCCGTCCGGTGACCTGCGGGAGATCGTGGAGCGGGAGCTGGTGGCCCGCCAGCTCGACGAGCAGCTGGTGGGGCACTTCCCGGTCGGGCGGCGGCTGCGTGTGCTCGATGTCGGCATGGGCCGCGGCACGCAGGCGCTGCGTCTGGCGCGGGCCGGCCACCAGGTGACCGGTCTGGAGCGGGACGCGGAGATGATCGCCACCGCGCGCGCGACGCTCGCCGGGGAGCCCGAGGGCATTCGGGAGCGGGTGCGGGTCGTCGAGGGCGACGGCCGCGACACCGGTGTGCACTTCCTGCCGGGCAGCTTCGACGTGGTGCTCTGCCACGGCGTACTCATGTGCGTGGCGGAGCCGGACCCGCTGGTGGCGGGGCTGGCCCGGATGCTCGCCCCCGGCGGCCTGCTGTCGCTGCTGGTGCGCAACGGCGACGCGTCGGCGATGCGGTCCGGCCTGCGCGGCGACTGGGCCGGGGCGCTGACCGCTTTCGACACGCCGTGCCATGCGGACGGCTCCGGTCTCGAGGTGCGGGCCGACCGGCTGACGGACCTCACGGCGACGCTCGCGGGGCTCGGGGCGCCGCTGCACACCTGGTACGGGGTGCGGGTCTTCACGGACACGGCGGTGGAGGGGGCGCGCGTCGCGCACGCCCTCGGCCGCCCCGACGACCTGGTGACGCTCCTCGCGGTCGAGGAGCGGGCCGGACGGACGGACCCCTACCGCGGGGTGGCGTCACTGCTCCACCTGTGCGGCGTACGGGGCTGAGCCGACGCGGGACGGGCGAGGGCCGAAGCCCCCGCCCGGAAGGCCGCGTCGCCCCCGCCCGGATTCTCACGGCCGGGGCTTCACGCCCGCGGGTTCACGCCTCTTCCGCGTGCAGGCTCATCGGCCCGTAGATCTCCGTGGTGTCCTCCAGCAGCCGCACCTGGTCGGCGCCGCCCTCCAGCAGGGCCTTCCAGTTCTCCCCGATCCAGGACTCGGCGTCCCCCTGCGTGGTGAAGTCCTCCGGCGTCACCGCGGGCTCGACCTGCGTCCCGTCGGCCTTCTCGAACCGCCACGTCCATGCCGCCATGTACGCCTCCGTGGGTATGAGCACCTGCACGACAGGAGCCGGATCATGGTCCGGCTCCTGGAGCAGAGCGTCTCTGATCAGCTAAGCAAACCTATGCGAACCGTAGGGTCCGGTGGGAGTTCTGCCCACCTGGGCGGGGAAGCATGAGCGTGGAGATGGAATCCCGCGCCCAGTGCTGCTCCGCGTGGCCGGTGGCCGGTGGTGGGTGTGCTGGTCGTCGTCACGTCCTGGTGCCGGTGGGCTGCGCGGGGCAGCCGGGTCCGGTCCGTGTGAGCGTGTCCCTCCGGACGCTTGCCCGCCGGGCCTTGTGGTCTGGTGGGGGAGGGTGTCCGGCGTCGCCTGGGCGTCGGACGTGCTGTCTGATGCCGGGTGGGTCCGGTCTTGGACCGGTGCCGGTGGTCGGGGTGATGGCGGCTTTGGCTTCGAGTCTGTCGACCACGGAGCGGATGACCATGGCACCGCCGGTGCGGTCTGCGACGGTCTTGGCCTGGTGGGTCAGGCCGCGTGCGGCGATACGCTTCCACGCGCCCGCGTC